>DATGFB010000255.1:0-4027 GCA_035309605.1 Jatrophihabitantaceae bacterium | reverse complement strand
TCAGTTAGGACCTCGACTGGTCACTTATAGGTGACCAGTCGGCGCGCAAGTGACCAGTCAACTTGGTGAGTCAGGCAGCCTTGACGGTCACTGTGATCGTCGTGGCACCGGGCTTGGACGCGATCGTCAGTGTCGTCGCGTTCGGCGCCGATACGACGACCCCGCCGCTGACGCTCACCGTGTAGCCGGTCGGGAACTCGACGGCCGGGGTCGATATCGCGGTCAGTGCACCAGCGGGGAAGTGCAGCAGCGGATTCGACACGCGCACGGTCGTGTACGTCAGCGTGAAGACGCCGTTCGCGAACGACCACGACGTCGGCGTGCCGGCGACCGCCTGCGGGTACGGCTCGGCGAGCACCGCGAGCTTCGCGGCGTTGACGTTCGCACCCGTCGGTGGCTGCGACGGGTCGAGCACGAGCGCCTGCCCGTCAGGCGACGAGCTCGTCTTGTCGTTGCCGGTGTAGGCCCACTCGAGCCAGCCGACGCGGTTCTTGTCGGCCAGCGCGGTGATCTCCGACAGGTTGGATAGGTCGTTCGTCGCACCGAACTCGGTCATCAGCCACGGCACGTGGTGCAGCGTCGAGTACACGCGTGCGGCGGAGATCGTGCCCTGGTCGAGCTGCGCGCAGAACTGCGTGCCGAGCCCGATCGAGGCGGTGCCGCAGTAGTCGTGGAACGACCAGCCCACGTGCGCGTCGTTGATGGGCCCGACGTGCTCGGCGTCGAAGTTGGAGAACAGCACGTTGGGCTCGACCCACACCGTCGTCGTCGCGTCGACGGTGCGGATCGCGTTGACCACGCGCTGGTAGAACGGCGTCAGGAAGTTCTGGTCGAATGCCGGGCAGCCGATGCCGGGAATCGCGCAGGTCTGATAGAGCGTGCCTGGCCACGGCTCGTTCATCACCTCGTAGCCGAGCACGTTCGCAGTGCCGCGGAACCGGGCCGCGACGTGCGCCCACGCGTTGGCATAGTGCTGCTGCAGGCCGAGGCCACCGATCTTGACGTTCGTCCAAAACGCGTCCCACGCGTGATCCTCGGCAGGATTGCCGAAGTAGTTCCACGGGAAGCCGAGCGACGGGTTCGGCAGGCCGACGTTGTGCACCGCCCACGCCGGTGCGCCTTCGCCCTGGAACTCCTCGTTGTAGAGGTCCTGGTGGAAGTCGAGCAGCGCGTAGATGCCGTGCGCGGCGAGCGTCTGCACGGTCTGCGCCACCGAGTCGAGATACGCGCCGTCGAACACGCCCGGCTGCGGCTCGACGCCCGCCCAGAGCACGCCCACGCGCACCGCGTTGAACCCGTTCGCCTGCAGGAAGGCCGCGTCGTCGGCGCCGAAGCCGTCCTGCGACGGCTCGTACGGCGGCACCTTCATCACCTGATTCAGCCCGTGGATGACGACGGCACGGCCGGCGGCATCGGTCAGCCAGACGCCGGTGCCGCTGACGCTGCCGGACGGTGCGGCCCCCGCGGTGGCGACGAGGGCGGCGGCCACGGTAGCCACCGCGACGCTCGCAAGCAGCCGGGGGAGAGGGCGACGGGCCCGGTGCCGGGCGGGGCGCGCAAGCATGGCGCGAGCATGGCACTGCAACACGTTCTATGCAGCTTGAAGGGAGGATGTGCGCATGGACGCAGAGCTGACCGTTGCGGTGACCGGCCCGACCGGCGAGATCGGCATCTCGGCCGTGACGGCACTCGAGGCGCGTCCCGAGGTGGCGCGCGTCGTCGGGATGGCCCGCCGCCCGTTCGATCCGGCGACGCACGGCTGGACGAAGACCGAGTACCGCCAGGGCGACATCCTCGATCGAGCTGCCGTCGACGACCTCGTCGCGGACGCGGACGTCGTCGTGCATCTCGCGTACGTGATCATGGGCAGCCGGGCGCAGAGCCGTCGCATCAACCTCGACGGCACCCGCAACGTCTTCGCCGCGACGGTCGCGGCGACACGTCCACGACGGCTCGTCTACACCTCGTCCGTGGCCGCGTACGGCTACCACCCGGACAACCCGGCACCGCTCACCGAGGACGTGCCGCCGCGGGGCTCGAAGGAGCACTACTACTCCGAGCAGAAAGCGGAGTGCGAGGCGCTGCTGGCCGAGGTGACCGCAGGCAGCGACCTCGACGTGTTCGTGCTGCGGCCGTGCATCGTGGCCGGCCCGAAGGCGACTGCGCTCGCCGACTCGATGCCCTGGCGGCAGGTCGGCGACAAGCTGCCCAGCGCGCTGCGCAAGGCGGTCGGCGCGCTGCCGCTCGTACGTCCGGTGCTGCCGGATCCGGGCGTCCCGATCCAGCTCGTCCATCACGACGACGTCGCGTCCGCGATCGCGCTCGCCGCGGTGGGAGCCGGACCGCCCGGTGCCTACAACCTCGGCGCCGACGGCACGGTGTCATTGAGCGAGATCGCCGTGGCACTCGGCGCGATACCGGTGCGCGTGCCGCACGCGACCGCGGTCGCGCTGTCGCAGACGCTGGCCCGGTTGCCGCGTGTGCCGTCCGCGGCGGAGTGGCTGCACACCCTGCGGGCGTCGACGGTCATGGCCAACGACAAGGCCAAGCGCGACCTCGGCTGGCAGCCGCGCTACACGTCCGAAGCGACGTTGCGATCGCTCAGTGCGGGACGGGGCACTTCGCGTAGCTGACCGGGTACTCCTTGATGCCGTTGATCCACCCGGATCGCAACCGCTTCGGCTCGCCGAGTGCGGTGATGTCGGGCAGGTGGTCGGCGATCGCGTTGAAGATCAGGTTGATCTCGAGACGGGCCAGGTTCGCGCCGAGGCAGTAGTGCGCACCGGTGCCGCCGAAGCCGAGGTGCGGGTTCGGGTCGCGCAGGATGTCGAACTCGTACGGCCGGTCGAACACGTCCTCGTCGAAGTTCGCCGACGCGTAGTAGATGCCGACGCGCTGGTCCTTCTTGATCAGCTGGCCGCCGAGCTCGACGTCCTCCTTCGCGGTGCGCTGGAACACCACGATCGGCGTCGCCCAGCGCACGATCTCGTCGGCCGTCGTCTCCGGCCGCTCGCGCTTGTAGAGCTCCCACTGATCGGGGTGCTCCATGAACGCGATCATCCCGTGCGTGATCGCGTTGCGCGTCGTCTCGTTGCCGGCAACCGCGAGCATGAGGCTGAAGAACGCGAACTCGTCCGACGTCAGTTCCTGCCCGTCGATGTCAGCGGTGACGAGCTTGGTGACGATGTCGTCGCGCGGATTCGCCTTGCGGTCCTCGGACATCTCCATGAAGTACGACAGCATCTCGACGAGGCCGACCTGGTTGTCGTCGGCGTCGAAGTCGGGGTCCTGGTAGCTGACCATCATGTTCGACCAGCGGAACATCTTGCCGCGATCGTCCTGCGGGACACCGAGCAGTTCGGCGATCGCCTGCAACGGCAGCTCGGCCGCGACGTCGACGACGAAGTTGCCGCCGTCGGTCTTCGCGGCCTCGGTCACGATCGACTTGGCGCGGCCTTCGAGCGCGTCGCGCAGGCTGTTCACGGCGCGCGGCGTGAAGCCCTTCGACACGATCGCGCGCATGCGCGTGTGCTCCGGCGCGTCCATGTTGAGCAGGATCACGCGCTGCATGTCGATCTGCTCGCGTTCCATGCCTTCGTGGAACCGGATGATCGCGGTGTTCTCGAACGACGAGAACACGTCGTCGCGTCGCGAGATCTCCTTGACGTCCGCGTGCCGGGTGACGACCCAGTGGCCGTCGTCGTCGAAGCCGTCGCGACCGCGTGGCTGGGCCTGCCACCAGACCGGGGCCGTGCGGCGCAGCTCGGCGAACTCCTCGCGCGGGACGCGCGTCGCGTAGATGTCCGGATCGGTCGCGTCGAACCCCTCGGGAAGCTTCGGACCTGCCACGCTGACCTCCGGGCTGGTTTCATTACGTTACGATCCGTAACATAACTCGGCGAGGACGAGGCGGCAAGGGATGACGCACGGGCGACCGCGGGACGCGGCGATCGACGACGCCGCGCGCCAGGCCACCCGGGAGCTGCTCATCGAGGCCGGCTGGGACGGCACGACGCTCTCGGCCGTC
>DATGFB010000254.1:0-2996 GCA_035309605.1 Jatrophihabitantaceae bacterium | reverse complement strand
TGCTTCGGGACGCGCACGCTGCCGAGCACGTCAGCGGCGACCGGGAAGTCGGTCATGGACAGCCGTCCGCCCCAGCGGCTCTCGGTCACCACCAACGGGCGAGGGTCGTCGCGCGGGTGCACACCGGGATCGAGGACGACGGCGAGGCCGGCCCGCCGCCCGCTCGGCACTCGGATGACGTCGCCGGGCTGTAGCGCCTCCAACGCGGCGGCCACCGCGCCACGTCGCGCCCGCGACCCTTCGCGCGCGACCTGTGTTTCGCGTTCGCTCAACCGCTTGCGCAGGTCCATGTACTCGGCGAAGTCACCGCGATCGCACTGCATCTTCTCCGCGTGCTCGCGTGCCTTGTTCTCGTTCGACTTGATCTGGCGCACCAGGCCGGCGACGGAGCGATCGGCTTGGAACTGGGCGAAGGACGACTCGAGCAGGTTGCGCGCTTCGGCTCGTCCCATCTGCCCGACGAGGTTGACGGCCATGTTGTACGACGGGCGAAACGACGACCGCAACGGGTAGGTACGCGTCGACGCAAGACCTGCGACGCGTGCCGGTTCGAGTTCGGGTCCCCAGACGACGACCGCGTGCCCTTCCACGTCGATGCCGCGCCGGCCGGCCCGACCGGTGAGCTGTGTGTACTCCCCCGGCGTGATGTCCGCATGCGTCTCGCCGTTGAACTTGGACAACCGCTCGAGCACCACCGTGCGTGCCGGCATGTTGATGCCGAGCGCGAGCGTCTCGGTCGCGAAGACCGCGCGCACGAGTCCGCGCACGAACAACTCCTCGACGGTCTCCTTGAACGCGGGAAGCATTCCCGCGTGGTGCGCCGCGAGCCCGCGCCGTAGGCCGTCGCGCCAGTCCCAGTAGCCGAGCACGTCGAGGTCCTCGGCCGGCACCGCCGCCGTCCGCTCGTCGACGAGCGCATCGACGCGTTCGCGCTCGTCCTCGTCGGTCAGCCACAGGCCCGCGGCAATGCACTGCCGCACCGCCGCGTCGCAGCCGGCGCGGCTGAATATGAACGTGATCGCGGGCAGCAGCCCCTCGCGGTCGAGAAGCCCGACGACGTCCGGCCGAAACGGCGGACGCCAGCCGCGCAGGCCGCGATGCGCGCCCCGGCGCGCCGCCCCAGGATCCAGGTAGCGCATGCGCGAGTCGATGTAGCGGCGCAGGTGCGGATCGACGTCGGTCGCGTCCGCCGGGTCGAGGTCGCCGGCGGGCGAGGCGAACAGATCGAACATCCGCGTGCCGACCAACATGTGTTGCCAGAGGGGAACCGGCCGCTGCTCGTGCACGATGACACGCGTTTCGCCGCGTACCGACACGAGCCAGTCGCCGAACTCCTCGGCGTTGGAAACCGTGGCCGACAGTGACACGAGCCGAACCGACGCGGGCAGGTGGATGATCACCTCTTCCCACACCGCGCCACGGAACCGGTCGCCCAGGTAGTGCACCTCGTCCATCACGACATAGCCGAGGTCGGCGAGCGATGTGCTGCCGACGTAGAGCATGTTGCGCAGCACCTCGGTGGTCATGACGACGACGGGCGCGTTGGCGTTGACCGAGTTGTCGCCGGTGAGCAACCCGACGCGCGCCGCGCCGTGCCGTTCGACGAGGTCGTTGTACTTCTGGTTCGACAACGCCTTGATCGGTGTCGTGTAGAAGCACTTCTGTCCGGACGCGAGCGCGAGATGCACCGCGAACTCGCCGACGACCGTCTTACCGGCGCCGGTCGGCGCGCAGACGAGCACCCCGAAGCCGTCCTCGAGCGCCTCGCACGCTTGCGCCTGGAACTCGTCCAGTGCGAACGGGTACGCACCGCGGAAAGACTGCAGCGCCGGGTGGCGCGACCGCTGCCGGGCCGCCGCGTACCGCTCGCTGGGCGACCCCATGCCGCCCACAGTAGTTGCCGGTCAGGTCGCGTCGGTCCAGCCGTCGCCGAGCGGCTGCGGGATCGGATCGACCGCGGACGGCACGGCGTCGTTCGAGTAGTCCGGCGGTGGCGCGGCTGCTTCGCGGCGTGCCTTGCGGCGCTCGCGCACCACGGCGAACAGCACAGCGCCCTCGAACAGCAGCACCATGGGCGCGGCCATCGCACACATCGTGAACGGGTCGGTCGTCGGCGTCGCGACGGCGGCGAACGTAAAGATCAGAAAGATGCCGATGCGTTGCGATTTCTTGAGCACGCGCGCGGGCAGGACACCCGCGAGATTCGCCATGATCACGACGAGCGGCAACTCGAACGCTGCACCGAAGACGACGAGCATGAGCGTGACGAACGAGATGTAGTCGCCGACCGTCAGCTGCGCCTGCGTGCCGTACCCGGCCTGCTCGATCAGGATGCGCAGACCCTTGGCCAGCACGAGGTACGCCAGCGCGGTGCCGGCCGCGAACAACAGCGTCGACGCCGCGACGAACCACAACGTGTACTTGCGCTCGTTCCTCCGCAGGCCGGGCGTGATGAACGCCCACACCTGGTAGAGCCACAGCGGCGACGTGAGGACTGCTCCCGCGATCGCAGACACCTTCAGGCGCGTGGTGAATCCGTCCAGCACGCCGTGATAGATGAGCACGCACTTCGTGCCCGACGGCGTATAGCGGAACTTGCTCGGCACCGAGCAGTACGGGTGGCGCAACACCGAGAGGATCGTGCCGTAGAAGATCCAGCCGATGATCGCGCCTGCGGCAACGAAGACGATGACGAGGATCAATCGCCTGCGCAGCTCGCGCAGGTGGTCGAGCACCGACATGCGTGCTTCCGGGTTCAGCCGGCGCCTGCGCATCCGGCGCAGCATCGCCGTCATCGCCGTCATCCGCTCACCGGGGTTCAGCGCAGGCCGGCACGCGAGAACCGATCGGTGGCATCGGCGAGTGCGTCACCCAAGACGCGCGCGTCCGCCTCGAGCGCGCGCAGCCTGGCCAGGTCGGCGCGCAGCCGGTTCGCTTTCCAGGTGAGCTCGTAGGCGCAGAAGCCGAGCACGATCGCGGCCAGCACTACTGCGCTC
>DATGFB010000253.1:0-2479 GCA_035309605.1 Jatrophihabitantaceae bacterium | reverse complement strand
CTGGTCGATAACTTCTACGAGGCTGTCGTCCAGCACATCAAGCCATGGACTGCGCCCGCGCCTTCGGTACCTGCACGGACTCCCGAGGACACAGGTGTAACAGCGGCCGACCAAATCAGTGGGGAATTGCCACTGAAGTCCGTGCAGCGTGCTGCGTCGCCGCCCGAGTGGAATCCGCCCGAGCAGCCGGCAGATGACGCGGCAGACAGCGTGATGTACGCAGTTGAAACTGTCGCGCCCAACGAGCGCACTCGGGATGCTTCAGGTGAGGACTTATCAGAGCGAGCGCTCAACAGCGATCGAGACGGCTAACCCGCCCTCGATCTGCGCCACCGATCCTGGACCGGCGGCTCGCCGTCGATCTGACGACGCCCGAGGGCCCGACCGATCTGATCGCTGCTTGCATGCGACGACACGGCCGACACGGTTGAGCGGGCGCGGGCCGAGCCCGATGCCGTAGCGAACCAGGGCTTAAGCAGCAGTCACTTGTCGAGTAGCGACCTCAGGTAGTTCTCGATGTTGTCGAAGTTCGCTTCGATGCCGTCGGTCGAGGACATGTGGTGGCGGCCGGCCCGATCGCGGAACGCAAACCTGTGCGTCAGCGTCGTCACTCCGTCGGTCTCTTGTAGCTCCGTGGATTCCATCGCTTCCACGTCGGGCCATCCGTCGAAATGCCACGTCTCGACGGTGCGGGTCGGCGGCTCGACCTCCACGAACGTGCCGCGGAACGAGCACTCGGTTCCGTTTTCGGGGACGAACACGTAGTGGTAGTCGCCTCCGACACGAAGATCGACTTCACACAGCGTCACCTGCTCGCCGAAGGGAGCGATGGTGTGGCGCATGTGCTCCGGCTTCGTCATCACATCGAAGACGAGCTGTATCGGCGCATCGAACTCGCGCGTGACGACGATCTCGAGATCGTTCGGGAATTCGACGATCGTCGGCCGATGCGCATCTGCTGTCACGGCTGTTCCCCCGTCGTTCCAGTTCGTTGACGTAGTCGTCAATCCGATCGAGTCGTTCGGACGCGGCCAGCCAACATTCCGACGTCGGACGATGTCAACGCTGTTTGCGAAGGCGAAGTACTCCGGTCAGCATCGGCAGCGAGAACTCGCCGTGCGCGGTCTCCGGAAGGCTCGCGAGGTAGGCGCGGATGCGTCTTAGCGTTGCGTCGCGCTGCTGTTCGGGCATGAGGAGCATCCCCGCCTTCGTCGCGAATGTCGCGACCAGCGAGTCCGCGGTGCGCCGCTGTTCGTGCGCGAACTCGGCCTGCTCCGGCGAACCGAAGAGCGCGACCGCGCCGCTCGAAAGGTGCGCCTCCAAAGTGACGGCGCGCCATCTGCTGAACGTGTCACGCGTGCCGATCGCCGCGCGCCCGCCGACTCGCACGAGTTCGGCAACCCACTCGACCCGGTCGTCGAAGACGTTCCACAAGCCGGCGAGAACGGCGCCGGGCGCGAGCACCCTCGCCATCTCCGGACCAGCGACGTCCATGTCGAACCAGTGCATCGCGTTGCCCGCTACGACAGCGTCGACGGACGAGTCCGAAAGCGGGATCGCCTCCGCGCGGCCGCGCACGGCACGAGCATCCGGCAGCGCGCGTCGCAGCTCGATCAGCATTGCGGCGTCGGGCTCGACCGCGGTGACGTCCGCGCCCAGCTCGATGAGCGCGGCCGTCAACTTGCCGGTTCCGGCGCCGAGGTCGAGTACCCGCGATCCAGGCGCCGGTGCGAGTGCCCATTGCAGCGCGGCCCGCGCGTAGTCCGGCCGGTGCTCGGCGTATTCGGCTGCTGCAGCGCCGAACGACGACCCGAGCGCAGAACGATCGGCGCTGACGCGATCACTCATGCCGCGCGCGGATCACTGCGCTGGGCGCTGACGGGCGACACCTACCGCACCGGCGATAGCCCACGGCGCGGACACGACCACCGATGTGAACGCACCACGGCGTCCGACGAGGCGCTGCGCACCCACGCCGGCGACCGTGTCCAGCGCGTCGCTGGCGGCACCGATCGCCGACCACCGGCGCACGTCGCCGGAGCTACCGCGGACGCGCGCCAACAACGCCCCCGCACCGAGCACGACGTCGCGGATGCCGATCGTGCGCATCAGGAACACGCTCGTGCCCGAGCTCGCGTCGGCCCGCGGCAACACCGCTGCGGGCCGCAGCATGAAGAGCACGCCGACCGCCACCCGGCCGCCTGCAATAGCCAAACTCAACGTGTCGCTCCGACGACTGGTCACGCTCGCACCATAACCGCGTGCGCGCTGGATCGCGGATCGAACGGGTCGAGCTCAGCAGGTGAAGTGGCCGGGAGTCGTCGGGTAGTCGGGACCGTTGTTCGGGCTGCCGGAGTAGATGATCGACGCCTCCACTCCGCCGGACGACGTCGGCGTCGACGTCGCTATCGCACCATCGGCGGCGGTGAGCTGCTGCACGAAGGTACGCAACGCCGGGCTGAGCGCGCGGTTGATCTGA
>DATGFB010000252.1:0-2693 GCA_035309605.1 Jatrophihabitantaceae bacterium | reverse complement strand
AGCGGCAGGATCGCATCGCCGCCGAAGACGGGGATCCGCGTCAGCTCGTCGAGCGTGCGCCCCGCGACGCGTCCGCGCATGCCGGTGACGCGGCGCAATGACGAGTCGTGGAACGCGACGAGCGCGCCGTCCGCGGTGATGCGCACGTCCGTCTCGAGACACCGGAAGCCGAGGGCGTGTGAGCGGGCGAACGCCCCGAGGGTGTTCTCCGCCGCGAGCCCTGCGCCGCCGCGGTGGGCGATCGCGAGAGGCCCGCGCTGGTCCCGGTAACCGGTGGCCATGAGTCAACTGTGTCTGACGACGGACGCCCCGCTCGCCGAAATCGGCCCAGTTCGCGAACCGTTCACCCAAGCTTCCCGCTGCGGCGCGACGCGGTCTCTTTCCCGTTGTCGGACGTTCGGCCTAGGTTCGGCTGGTACCCCACGGAAGGAGCACCGTCATGGTCACCCGCGACACGCCATGGGAGCCCGGCACACCCTGCTGGGTCGAGCTCATGACCAGCGACATCGCCGCCGCACGCCTGTTCTACGAAGGGGTGTTCGAGTGGCAGCTGCAAGACACCGGTCCTGACACGGGCGGCTATCTCATCGCGACGGTGAACGGGCGCCAGCTCGGTGGGCTCGGCGGGCCGATGGGCGACGAGCCGCATCCGCCGGTCTGGAACACCTACCTCGCGACCGACGACATCAACGCCGCAGCGACCGCGATCAAGAACGCGGGCGGCACGCTGATGATGGAGCCGATGGATGTCATGGACGTCGGCAAGATGCTCGTCGCCATGGATCCGTCCGGCGCGGTCGTCTCCGTCTGGCAGGCCGGCACCAACACTGGCATGCAGATCGCGAACGAGGCCAACACGCCGACGTGGAACGAGTTGTGGACGCGTGACTTCGCGAAGGCGAAGGACTTCTACGCGGCCGCGTTCGGCTACACCTACGACGACATGAGCAACGGCGACTTCCAGTACGTCGTCGGCAAGGTCGGCGACCGCGGTATCTGCGGCATCATGGGCATGCCTGCGGAGATTCCCGAC
Source organism: Jatrophihabitantaceae bacterium (assembly GCA_035309605.1). GTDB lineage: Bacteria > Actinomycetota > Actinomycetes > Mycobacteriales > Jatrophihabitantaceae > DATGFB01. The sequence continues at coordinate 1,660 of DATGFB010000252.1, read as the reverse complement.
AGCGTCCCGTCGCACTGGCGCGTGTACTTCGAGGTGGACGACCCGGACGAGTCCGTCGACATGGTCGTGAAGCTCGACGGCACCGTGACGAGCCCGCCGACCGACACCCCGTACGGGCGCATGGCGCACGTCATCGACCCGCAGGGCGCCTCGTTCTCGGTGATCCACGGCGCGAACCCGCAGGAGTAGCGGCCGAATACCAGCCCGGCGCGGCGCGTTAGACTGACGCGTCGCGCCGGCTTCGCCGTGTGCGCGCCGCCTTAGCTCAGTCGGCAGAGCACCTCACTCGTAATGAGGTTGTCCGGGGTTCGATTCCCCGAGGCGGCTCCACGTCCTTGTGGATCTTGATACGCATGTCCTGTCATCGCAGTGCATGCATGTGAAGATCGGCGCGGGTTAGGCTCCGCGTATGCCTGACGAGGACGAGCCGGAGATCGAGGACGCGCCCGCGACGTGGGAGAACGTCGTCGAGGGCGAGGTCGAAAAGCTCGTCGGCGAGGTCATCCGCGACAAGCACCTGGTCGAAGAGGGCGAAGACCGCATCGAGACGGCCCACGAGGTTCGCGAGGAGTACCGCGAGCAGCACGAGGAGCCCAAGCACCCCCACGATTCGTGAGTCTGGCGGCCGGCGGCTAGGGCTGGCCGGGCAACAGCGTGATGAAGAGTGCCTCGCAGTCACACCACGGTGCCGGCCGCGTCGAGCATGCGTCCCGAGCACCATCGCTTGCGTCCGTCAATCTGGTCGACACGTACTTCGGCGACGAGATCGACGTCGATCGGCGTGATCGCGCGGTAGTTGACCTTGAGAAACGCAGTGCGCGCGACTCCTTTCTGGAAGTGGTTCACACACCGTCCGAGCAAGTCGTCGAACACGAGTGGCTGAGCGCCGCCGTGCGCTGCGCCGTTGCCGCCGAGGAAGAACCGGGTGAAGCGGACGCGCGCGGTCAGCGTCGTATCGGTCTGCTCGGTGACGATGTACGGCGGCAGGAACGGATGGCCGCGGCCGGGTAGGTCACCGCGCCAGCCGTCCCACCGCAGGCCCTCGCGCACCTGAAACGCGGCGAGCTCGTCCGCGAACGCGGTGAGCTGAGCGGTGATGCGATCGCAGAGCTCCTCCGACGGGGCGGCCCCGGACAGCGCGTCGTTGAAGCGACGCTGCGCCGCGTGCATCGCGACGAATCCGGCGCCGCCGCGGGGCGGCTCGGGCGCCGCGGTACCGGACGCTGCCGCGAGCACTTCGTCCGGCCACGGGGTGGGTTGTTCCGAAGTCACCGTCGGACTCTATGGGTCACCGCGCGTCCCCCACGTCGACTGGTCAGTTACGCCCATGACTGGTCACCTATAAGTGACCAGTCGGCGCAGAAGTGACCAGTCAACGGGGCGACCGGTCAACGGGGCGACGAGTCAACGGGGCGACCGGTCAACGGGGTGGCTCGCGGCGCATCGGGGTGTGCGGGATGCCGTCGTCGAGGAACTCGGCGCCGCACACCTCGAAGCCGAACCGGCCGTACCAGTCGACGAGATACGACTGCGCGTGCAGCTCGACGGTTGCCGGGCCGGCCAGTTCGAGCGCGCGGTCCATGAGCGCGGCTGCCAGGCCGCTACCGCGCGCGTCCGCCGCAGTGGCGACGCGCCCGATTCGCGCCGTCCCGTCCGGCTC
>DATGFB010000251.1:0-3177 GCA_035309605.1 Jatrophihabitantaceae bacterium | reverse complement strand
CGCAGGGCCTGCCCGACGACGCGACGGTCCGATTCGTCGGCGCCGGCGACGACTGCACGAGCACCGCGGTCGCGCCGGTCCTCGCGGCGGGAGCGGTGTTCACGGTGTGCGTCACGCGGCACATGTCCGTTCCGGCGGTTCCACACGTGCTGACCGGACGCGGCATCACGTCCGTCGGCAAGTTCGTCGTGCACGTCGACGACTTCCGGACCGTCACGCCGTGACAGACCGCGGTTCGATCACCCCGCTCGTGCTCGGCTTCGTCGTCGTTGCCATGTTCGTCATCGCCGGGGGAATCGCGGCTGGTGACGCTTTCGTGCAACAGCGTGGACTGCAAGCGGTGTGTGACGGTGCTGCAGCCGCCGGTGCTGCCGATGCCGGTGACCTCGACCGGTCGGCATCCGTCGACGCAGGCGCAGCACTGCGCTTCGCCGACGTCGGCGACGCTGTCGAGCGCTATCTCGCGCGCGACTCGACGCGCACAGACGTGCAGGTCTCGGCGAGCGTGTCGAACGACGGGCGCACGCTCTCACTCGTCTGCACGCAGACGACGTCGATCGCGTTCGGCACCGTCTTCGGCAAGGGTGGTGGCGTGCACCATGTCGTGCACTCGTCCGCCCAGGCGCCGCTGACCTGACGGCGGCCGTATTGAGACAGCCGATGCGCGCTCGCCCACCTGAGTACCCTGGACCGTCGTGGACGTCCCCGCTGAACTGAAAGAACTCTCCGCCACGCTGGCCAGCATCGAGGCGGTCTTGGACGTCCCGAAGTTGCGTGCCGAGGCGACCGAGCTCGAACAGCGGGCATCGGCTCCGGACCTCTGGAACGACAGCGACAACGCACAGAAGGTGACCAGCCGGCTGTCCTTCGTGCAGGGCGAGATCAGGCGCGTCGAAGACCTGCGCCGGCGCGTCGACGACGCACAGGTGCTGTGGGAACTCGCCGAAGAGTCCGACGACGCAGCAGTGCGTGCCGAGGCCGAAGCCGAGGCGACCTCGCTGCGCAAGGCGATCGACGAGCTCGAAGTGCGTACCTTGTTGTCGGGGCCGTACGACTCGCGCGAGGCGCTTGTGACGATCCGCTCCGAGGCCGGTGGCGTCGACGCCGCGGACTGGGCCGAGATGCTGTTTCGCATGTATCTGCGCTGGGCGGAGCGGCACGGCTACCCGGTCGACGTGCTCGACACGTCCTACGCGGAAGAAGCCGGCATCAAGTCCGCGACCTTCCAGGTCAAGGCGCCTTATGCGTACGGCACGTTGAGTGTCGAGCAGGGCACCCACCGCTTGGTGCGCATCAGCCCGTTCGACAACCAGGGACGCAGGCAGACGAGCTTCGCCGGCGTCGAGGTGCTTCCGGTGGTCGAGCAGTCCGATCACGTCGAGATCCCCGACGACGAGATCCGCGTCGATGTGTACCGCTCGTCCGGCCCTGGCGGGCAGGGCGTCAACACGACCGACTCCGCCGTGCGCATCACGCACCTCCCCACCGGGATCGTGGTCAGCTGCCAGAACGAACGCAGCCAGATCCAGAACCGGGCGAGTGCGATGGCGGTCCTGCAGGCCAAGCTGCTCGAACGGCGCCGCCAGGAGGAACAGGCCGCGATGGATGCGCTCAAGGACAGCGGTAACAGCTGGGGCAACCAGATGCGCAGCTACGTGCTGCACCCGTACCAGATGGTGAAGGATCTGCGTACCGACTACGAGGTCGGCAACCCGCAGGCCGTGCTCGACGGCGACATCGACGGCTTCATCGAGGCCGGCATCAGGTGGCGCCGCAGCCAGGAATCCGCTGCCGCGAGACAGTAGCCGATACGGCTGGTATCGGGTAGCGTGCCGCGGCATGGGGCGCTATACCCGCGCGCGTCACCTCGCCCGGCTCGACCCGGTTGCCGATCGCGTCGAGATCGGTCGTGCGCTGGTGCAGTACGAGTTCCCGTGGGACATGCTGCGTTCACTCGAGCTCGCGCTGTTCCGCACGTTCGCGGTGCCGTCCATCGGCGCGTTGCTCGACCGCACGTCCGAGTTCGCCGATCACCCGCAACGTCGCTACGACGACACGGTGTTGCTGCTCTACCGCCTGTGGCTCGACGACACGGCCGAGCAGCGGCGGGACGCGGGCGAGCATCTCAACTTCATCCACGGGCATTACCGCATCAGCAACGAGGACTTCCGCTACACACTGTCGACGTTCGTGGTGGTGCCGATCCGCTGGCTACAGCGCTACGGGTGGCGGCCGCTCACCACGGTCGAGGTCGACGGTTGGACGAACCTGATGCGTGACATGGGTGCCGCGATGCGGATCGAGGACATGCCCGAGACGTTCGACGAGTTCGCCGACCTGATGGACGGGTACGAAGCCGAGCGTTTTCGTTACACCGCGGCGAACGCACGCGTTGCGCGGGCCACCGTCGAGCTGATGGCGAGCTGGTATCCGGTGCCGCTGCGCCGGCTCGTCCGGGCCGCCACGGTGGCCATGCTGGACGAGCATGTCGCGCGTGCCGTGGGGCTCGAGGCGGCCGGCCCGCGGGCTCGGCGCTGGGCCGATCGTGCCGTGCGGCTCCGGGCCCGCGCCGTGCGGTTGCTGCCCGCGCGGCCGGACGGCAAGCCGTTCGAGGTCAACGTGCGCAGCTACGACAGCGAGCCGGATCTGGGCGCTCTCGGCCCGGTCGCACTGCTGCGCCGGGCAGCGCAAACCCCGCTGCGCCGCTCCGGAGCCGGCTGAGAATCGCGGGCCGCCGCCCCGCGCGCTGCCCAGGCCGTTGGTAACCGTTCGGTAAACTCGCATCCCGTGATCCGGCTCGAGAACATCGTCAAGATTTATCCCGCCGGAGCCCGCCCCGCCCTCGACCATGTCAGCCTCGACATCGAGAAGGGCGAGTTCGTCTTCCTCATCGGGCAGTCCGGTTCTGGTAAGTCGACGGTGCTCCGCCTGGTGCTGCGTGAGGAGTTGCCCACGTCCGGCGTCGTCACGGTCGACGGACGCAACGTCGGCAAGCTGGCGACCCGCAAGGTGCCCGACCTGCGCCGCCGTATCGGCTGCGTGTTTCAGGACTTCCGCCTGCTGCCGAAGAAATCCGTCTACGAGAACGTCGCGTTCGCTCTCGAGGTGATCAACAAGTCACCGAAGGCGATCCGCCGCACGGTGCCCGAGGTGCTCGACCTCGTCGGTCTCTAGGGC
>DATGFB010000250.1:0-8983 GCA_035309605.1 Jatrophihabitantaceae bacterium | reverse complement strand
CCGTTGACGACGTAGTCGTCGCCGTCGCGCTTGGCCGTCGTGCGGATACCGGCCACGTCGGAGCCGCCGTCGGGCTCGGTGATCGCGAGCGAACCGATCTTCTCGCCGGCGAGCGTCGGGCGTACCCAGCGCTCGATCTGGGCGGGATCGCCGGCCTGTACCAGGTGCGGTACCGAGATGCCGGACGTGAACAGGCTGGCGAACACTCCGGCAGCACCGCCGGCGTAGTGGAACTCCTCGGCGACGATAAGTGCGTCGATCGCGTCGCCGCCACCGCCGCCGGCCGACTCGGGGTAGGACACGCCGAGCAGGCCCGCGCGCGCAGCCGCGCCGTGCAGCGCGCGGGGGAGCGCGCCCTCTCGCTCCCACGTGTCCTGGTCAGGCAGCACCTCGCGCTCGACGAACCGGCGGACGGTATCGCGCAGCGCGCGTCGCTCAGGTGCTGCGTACCGATCGGTCACAACAACTCCTCGGGAATCTCGACGACGCGCGAGCGTAGCCACTCGCCGAGCGCCTTGGCCTGCGGGTCGTGCCGCGCGTTCGACGCGACGCCTTCGCCGAGCAACCCGTCGATCACGAAGTTCAGCGCACGCAGATTGGCGAGCTCGTACCGCGTCACGTGCAGCGGCGCTGTTTCGGGGAGCAGCCGCCGCAACTCGTCCACGGTGAGGTACCCGACCAGCCACGCGTACGCGTCGTCGGTACGCGTCCACACACCGACGTTGGCCGAACCGCCCTTGTCGCCGGACCGCGCACCGGCGATCGTGCCGAGCGGCACCCGCCGCGTGGCGCCCGATCGTGAAGGATTTCGGCGGTCAGGCGTCCGAAATCCTTCAGGATCTTGGGTAACGGCGGGTGGCTCGATGTGTACTCGGGTGCCGTCGGGCAGCACCGCGACGTGCGGCACCTCGCGCGCGTCGACGTAGGCCGCGGTGAACACGCCGTACGGTGACGCGTCGCCCGGCGGTGCAGTGACGTGGAAGCCCGGAATGGACGCCAGCGCGAGTTCGATCGCGGCACCCGAGAACGCGCGTCCGAGCACTTTCGGATCCGTGCCGCGAACGACACAGTGCAGCAGTGCGGCGGCTTCTTCCTGCACGTCCGCGTCGGGGTGATCGGTGCGTGCGAGCGTCCACGTCGCGTCGATGTCCGCGAGCTGGGACTTGATCAGCTCGGCCTTGGCGTCGATGTCGAGACCGGTCAGCACGAACGTCACTTCGTTGCGGAACCCGCCGAGCGCGTTCAGCCCGACCTTCACCGTCGGCGGCGGCGGCTCGCCGAGTGCGCCGGTGATGCGCACTCGGTCCGGCCCGTCGTCGGAGAGCAGGATCGTGTCGAAACGCGTGGTGACGTCAGGCCCGAGATAACGCGGGCCGCCGATCTCGTAGAGCAGCTGCGCGGTCACCGTGCCGGTCGTCACCGCACCGCCGGTTCCGGGGTGTTTGGTGATGACGGACGAACCGTCCGCATGCACCTCGGCGATCGGGAAGCCGGGCCGGCGCAGATCGGCGATCTCTTCGAAGAATGCGTAGTTGCCGCCGGTGGCTTGCGTGCCGCACTCGATGACGTGACCCGCAACGACGGCGCCGGCGAGCTCGTTGTAGTCGGTCGGCGTCCAGCCGAAGTGCGCAACAGCCGGACCGACGACCAGCGACGCGTCCGTGACACGTCCGGTGACGACGACGTCGGCTCCGGCCCGCAGACATGCGGCGATGCCGAACGAGCCCAGGTAGGCGTTGGCGGCGAGCGGCTCGCCGAGGCCGAACTCCGCCGCGCGCGCACGAACGTCGTCACCTTCGACGTGTGCGACGCGCACTGTGAGCCCGAGCTGGTCGGCCAGGTGGCGAACCCCGTCGGCCAGGCCGGACGGGTTGAGGCCGCCGGCATTCGCGACGATTGCCACCCCGCGCGCCAGCGCCTCACCGAGCACGTCCTCCAGCTGGCGCAGGAACGTCTTCGCGTAGCCGAGCGACGGATCCTTCATCCGGTCGCGGCCGAGGATGAGCATGGTGAGCTCGGCCAGGTAGTCACCGGTGACGACGTCGAGTTCGCCGCCGGTGATCATCTCGTGCAGCGCGGTTGCCCGGTCGCCGTAGAAGCCGGACGCGTTGCCGATACGGATAGGCGCGCTCATCGCGTCTTCGGGTCGCGTCCTGTGCCGGGCGGGCCGGCGAAGGCCTGCGCGATGTCGAGCCAGGCATCGGCGTCGGCGCCGATCGCCTTGACGTCGAGATCGGCTCGGTTGCGCCGCTGCGTCACCAGCAGGCAGAAGTCGAGCGCAGTGCCGTTGACCCGCTGGGCGGCGTCGTCGGGTCCCCATGTCCACTGCGAGCCGTCGGGAGCGACTAGTTCGACGCGGAACTCCTCGGCGGGGACCGGCTTGTCGTTCAGGATGAACGCGAAGTCGCGCGTGCGCACGCCGATGTGCGCGATGTTGCGCAGCCGGTTCGTCGGAGTGCGCACCACACCGAGTGCATCGGCGACGTCCTGCCCGTGCGCGAACGTCTCCATCAGACGCGCGGTAGCCATGGACGCAGCGCTCATGGGTGGGCCGAACCAGGCGATCTTGGCGCCGTCGGGCACGGCACGCAACGCGTCGCGCAATCGCGCTCGCCCTGCGCGCCACGTCTCGAGCAGTTCGGCGGTCGGCTGCGTTGCGCGCTCGAGGGCGGCGTTGTCGGTGAAGTGATCGATGTCCTGCAGTGCCTTGGTCAGCTCGGTCTGGAACGCCGGCGGGTCACCGATCGCGAGCAGCGCCGCGTCGTCGGTCCATGCCAGGTGCGCGATCTGAGCCGCGACCGTCCAGCCCGGCGCCGGCGTGTCGAGCCGCCATTGCGCGTCGCTCAGGCCCGCCACGAGAGCGTCCAGTTCGTCGCACTCGGCGCCCAGGTCGGCCAGCACGGCGGAGAGGTCAGCCACAGGCCGAGCGTGGCAGGGCTCGCAGAATAAATCAAGCCTGCTTGATTTATTCTTGACGCGCGAGCCACTCCTGCGTCGCGTCCCACAACCGGGCGCCGGCCGCGGCGTCCAACGGGTCCGATGCCGGCGTCGCAGCGAGGCAATCGCGGAAGTACCGTCCGCCGCCAAGCCCTGGTGCGGAGGCACACAGCACGGACGTCTGTGCGCCCTGCTCTGCGCTGAGCAGCACCCGCCGCTCCACCGGCGCGAGCGCTCGGCGCACCACCGAGACAAGTCGCTGTCCCTCGAGACCGCGGTCGGCGATGTGCGTGTAGACGGAGCCGGGGTGCAGTGCGTACGCCTGCACCGGTGCGCACCGTCGCTGCAATTCGAATGCGTGATGCACGAGCGCGAGTTTCGAGGCGCCGTACGCGTTCCACGAGTTGTACGGCGTCCGCGGCTCGAACAGATCGGCGTTGCGGGCGCGCGCATGCAGCTTCGACACGACGTGCAGGACGCGCGCATCGGGCGCCGACGACAGCAACGGCAACAGCTGGTGCGTCAGGTGCACTGTGCCGAGGTAGTTCGTGCGCCAGTGCACCTCATGGCCGTCGACCTGCGGTGCTGTTTCCCACCGTTTGCGCAGATCGAGGTGGACGCCGGCATTGTTCACGAGGACATCGAGGCGGCCGACCTCGTCGCGATACCACGACGCGAATGCCGATACGGACGCCGCGTCGGACAGGTCGAGGCGATGAGCGCGCACGTCGCCGAGCGCCGACGCGGCGGTGGCCGGATCGGATCGCGCCGTCACGACCACCTCCGCACCCCAGTCACGCAGGATGCGCGCCGTCTCGAATCCGAGCGATCCCGGCGTCGCGCCGGTGACCAGCATCGTGCGCCCGGAGAGGTCGACGCGGGGCGCTCGTCTCACGGCGCAGCAACTGGGCGCGGCATGTGCTTGTTGATGAACAGGCCCTCGGCGCTCACGCACTCCTGGCCGTCGACCGAGATCGCACCGCCGGCGCGGATCTTGCGCCCGTCGACGGACACCTGCCGCGACGAGATTGTCAGCGGTTCGAACAGGGGCGTGGGCCGACGGTAGCGCAACGTGAGTTGTGCGGTCATGCCACTCTGGCCCGCGACGTAGTTCGCGACGCCGAGCACGTGATCGAGGATGAGGGCGGTGACGCCGCCGTGCGCGTATCCGGGCGGCCCTTGATAGATCAGGCCGAGGGTGCAGCGGCCGGTCACACCACCATCAGCGGTTGCTTCGAGGTACACCGGAGGCGCGATCGCGTTCTCGGGACCGGTCACCGGGTTGTGCCGCGTGTTGCCCTCGCCCGCCCACATGTCGATCATGCGTTCGTCGACCGTCGGCACGTGCTTTTCGAGGTAGTCGGCAACCGCGTTGAGCTTGTCGGCTACGTCGTTCATCTCGGCGGCCGAGTTGTTCCCGGCGTGCACCAGCGCGCTCACGACGCGGCGCGCGGCGACAACCGCCGCATCCACACCCGCGTTTCGCGGCGTCGGGCTGAGTACCTGATTGATGTCGCTCTCGCTCACCGCCACACGGTATCGGCGCCACGCATCTGCCACGATTCGAAGCCGTGACGATCGTCGAGCTGCCGAGCGGCAACCGACTGGCCTACTCCGAGAGCGGCAGCGGTCCGCCCGTCGTGCTGTGCCACGGCTTCCCCGGCCTCGGCTACAGCTATCGACACCAGATGCAGCCGATCGCGGACGTGGGCATGCGTGCCATCGCGCTCGACATGCTCGGATACGGCGGATCGAGCGTGCCCGCCGAGCCGATTGCATACGCGCACGACGCGATCACGGCCGATCTCGGCGCATTGCTCGATCACCTCGGCGCTGAGCGCGCAGTCTTCGTCGGGCACGATTTCGGCGCTCCGGCGGTGTGGGCTTTCGCGCTGCGTGCACCCGAGCGCGTGGCCGGACTCGTGCTGCTGAGCGTCCCGTACGACCCGATGCGGCTGCCCGTGCGCCCGAGCGAGATGTACGCGCGTGCGGCGCAACAGCACTTCCTGCACACGCATTACTTCCAAGAACCGGGGGTCGCAGACCGCGAGCTGGCCGGTGCGCCTCGCGAGTTCCTCGCCCGGTTGTTCCACGCTCTTTCCGGCGCCTACCGCTACGTCGACATCTGGCAGCAGGCGTCGGACGGTCACGGCTACCTCGACGTGCTGCCCGAGGCGCCGCCGATGCCGTGGCCGTGGCTGCCCCAACGCGAGTTCGACCACTACGTCGACGTCTTCACGCGCACCGGATTCACCGGCGGGCTGAACTGGTACCGCGCACTCGACATCAACTGGGAACAGGACGCGCGCTTCGCGGGCCGGCACCTCGAGGTGCCGACGCTATTCGTGGCCGGTGCGCGCGAACCGGTGCTGGACGTGCTCGGGCCCGCTGCGCTCGACCGGATGCGCGCCGCAGTTGCGGACCTGCGCGGTCCGCACCTGCTGGACGGTGCCGGTCATTGGGTGCAGCAGGAACGTCCGGGCGAGCTCAACGCGTTGCTCGTCGACTTTCTGGCGACGCTCTGACCAGACGCTCTGGCTACATGATGTATTTGCGGATGAACGACGCAGGCGCGTGCTTGAGCACGAACCCCATCGCCGTCCACGGCCACGGTGGAACGATCGCTTCCGCCTTCTCGCGCTCGACGGCAGCGACGAGCGCGCGCACACCGATATCGGTCGGCACCATCATCACCTTGCGCTGCGTCGCCTTGTCGTTCATCTCCGAGTGGATGTAGCCGGGGAAGATCGTCGTCACCTTGATCTTCGTGTTGCCCACGTCGATGCGGATTCCTTCGGCCAACTGCGCGAGGCCCGCCTTGCTCGCCGAGTAGGTCGTCAACACACGGGGCAGACCGCGCACCGCTGACAGCGACGAGACGACGACCAGGTGTCCCTGGCCCTGCGCACGGAAGATCTCCATCGCGGCTTCGCATTGCGCGAGGGCGGAGACGAAGTTCGTGACCGCGGTCTCGCGATTGGCGTCGAACCTGCCGGTTCCGATCGGCGCGCCCTTGCCGAGACCGGCATTTACGATCACGCGATCGAGGCCGCCGAACTCGTCATTGAACTCGTGGAACACCTTGAACACCGCGTCGTGATCGTCGACGTCGAGCGCACGTACCGAGACCGTGATGTTCGGGTTGCTCGTCGTGATCTCGTCGCGCAGCGCGTCGAGCCGATCGAGCCGTCGTGCGCACAGCGCGAGATCGCGACCCTTGGCACCGAACTGGCGCGCCATCTCGGCGCCGAGCCCCGAGCTTGCGCCGGTGATCAGGATCCGTTGCCGCACAGCGCCTCCTGGGGGTTGGGCGGGTCAATGTGCTTCGAACGGCCAGCCTGCGGCGTCGTCGGCGCGCCTGGTCGTGCTTCGGGCATGCAGGCTACTAGCGGTCTGCCGTACGGCGTGCTCGACATCGACGCTGGTCTGATCCGCGAGCAGGTACACGCCGTACGCGAGGTCGCCGAGCCGACTGCTCCAATCCGGCCCAGGACGAAAGGGACGCCGGCCGCGATCGGTACCGGCGTTCACCGTAGCGGTGAGCGAACCGAGCAGGGTCTGCAGTTCGAGCAGCAACGTGGGCACCGTGGCGTGCATGTCCGCCGCGTCGGCGGTGGACGCCACAACCTGCTGCAACGTCTGATCGGTCACATCCGGCAACCTACCGAGGCAAGTAGGCTCGCTGCGACACCGGTGTCGACGGACGAGGACGCACAGTGAGCAGTTCGCCACCTGCGCGATTGCGGGTCGGCATCGTGAGCGCAGGACGTGTCGGTGCGGCCCTCGGCGCCGCGCTACGCCGGGCCGGCCATGACATCGTCGCAGTGAGCGCGGTGTCGACGCCGTCGGTGCGCCGCGCCGAGACATTGCTGCCCGGGGTGCCGGTCCTGCCGCCGGACGAGGTTGTCGCTGCGTCCGATCTCGTCCTTCTCGCGATACCGGACGACGCGCTGCAACCGCTCGTGTCCGGACTTGCCGCGACCGGCACGTGGCGTGCCGGCCAGATCGCTGCGCACACCTCCGGCGCGCACGGGATCGCCGTGCTCGAGCCGGCCGCGGCGCACGGTGTGCTGCCACTCGCGTTGCACCCCGTGATGACGTTCACCGGCCGCCCCGAAGACGTCGACCGCATCAGCGGCGCCACGTTCGGCGTCACCTCGCACGACGAGATGCGACCAGTCGCCGAGGCACTCGTCGTGGAGATGGGCGGTGAGCCGGTATGGGTGCCCGAGTCGGCTCGCCCGCTGTACCACGCGGCGTTGACGGTCGGCTCGAACCATCTCGTGACGCTCGTCAACGACGCCCTCGAACTGCTTGCCGGCGCCGGCGTCGAGCAACCTGCGCGGCTGCTCGCACCGTTGCTGTCCGCGTCGCTCGACAACGTGTTGCGGCTTGGTGACGCCGCCCTGACCGGCCCGGTCTCGCGCGCCGACGTCGACACGCTCACCGCGCACGTGCGCACGCTCGCCGACCGCGCGCCGAGTGAGCTCGCGGCATACGTTGCGATGGCGCGCCGCACCGCTGAGCGGGCGCGCGCGTCCGGTCGATTGACCGAGGCGCAGGCCGAGGCCGTCCGGCGTGCACTGGAGCAGCCATGAAGGTGATCAATACGCGCGTCGAGCTGGCGTCGGCTCGACTCGGCCTGGCCGCTCCGATCGGCTTCGTACCGACGTTGGGTGCGCTGCACGCCGGGCACGCCGCGCTGCTCGACACCGCGCGCCGCGACTGCGCATCGGTCATCGCGTCGATCTTCGTCAACCCGACGCAGTTCGGGCCGGGCGAGGACTTGGATCGCTACCCGCGCACGCTCGATGCCGATCTCGAGATCTGCGAACGCGCCGGAGTCGACATCGTGTGGGCGCCGGACGTGCCCGACGTGTATCCGCGCGGGCTGGCGCGCACCGCGGTGACGCCCGGCCCGCTCGGTGCTGAACTCGAGGGCGCATTTCGGCCCGGTCACTTCGCCGGAGTGCTCACCGTCGTGGCGAAGCTGCTCAATCTCGTGCATCCCGACCACGCGTATTTCGGTGAGAAGGACTACCAACAGCTCACGCTGATCCGCGCGATGGCCGACGACCTCGAACTCGGCGTGCAGATCGTCGGCGTGCCGACCGTGCGCGAGGCGGACGGGCTCGCGCTGTCGAGCCGCAACGTGTACCTCTCGCCGGACGATCGCGTCGCGGCACGCGGGTTGTCGCGCGCGCTGTTCGCCGGACGTGACGCGGCGAGCAGCGGCCCCGCCGCGGTTCTCGATGCAGCGCAGAAGGAACTCGACGCGCACCCGGCCGTTGCCGTCGACTACCTCGAACTCCGGTCGGCCGAACTCGAACCGCGGCCGCAGTCCGGCCGCGCGCGGCTGCTGGTGGCTGCCCGGGTCGGCACGACTCGGCTCATCGACAACGTCGAGGTGCAGCTGTGATCCCGCGCCGGTTGCTCGCGGCTGACCCGGGCTGGCGAGCCGAGACGGACGTGATCGTCGTCGGATCGGGCATCGCCGGTCTCACCACCGCGCTGCACATCACGCGGCACTCGTCGCTGCGAGTGCTGCTCGTCACGAAGGACGTCCTCGCGGCCGGATCGACCCGGTGGGCACAGGGTGGGATCGCGGCTGCGCTCGGTGCCGAAGATTCGCCCGAGCAGCACTTCGCCGACACCGTCGTCGCGGGGGCAGGAATCTGCGACGAGGCAGCCGTGCGCGTCCTCGTGCGCGAGGGACCCGCCGCCGTGCGCGAACTCGCGCAGATCGGTGCACGCTTCGACCGGGGCGTCGACGGGCGGTTGACGCTCGGCCGTGAGGGCGGACATCACCGAGACCGCATCGCCCATGCCGGTGGCGATGCGACGGGCGCCGAGATCGAGCGAGCGCTGGTGACCCGTGTTCTCGATGCGACCGGCGTCGAGGTGCTCGAGCACGCGCTCGTGCTGGAGTTGCTGCACGACGCGGCGGGTGCGATCGCCGGTGCCACCGTGCACGTCATGGGCGAAGGACAGCGCGACGGCGTCGGGGCAGTGCATGCTCGCGCGGTCGTCCTTGCCACCGGCGGCA
>DATGFB010000249.1:0-2097 GCA_035309605.1 Jatrophihabitantaceae bacterium | reverse complement strand
GGACCGGTGCCCGGCGGAGGCGGCGCGTTCTGGTCGATGTTGGCCAACTCGGCCGCGACGAGCGCCGCGTCCTTCTCCTCCGACATGCCGATGGGGCCTTCCTTGCGCCCGTTCAGGAACTGCTTGACGACCGGCTCCTCGCTGGTGAGCAGTACCTCGCGCGGGCCGAACATCACCAATTCGCGCCGGAACAGCATGCCGAGGTTGTCCGGCACGGTGCGCGCAGTGCCGATGTCGTGCGTGACGATGAGGAACGTCGAGTCGGTCTGCGCGTTCAGGTCGACGATCAACTGGTTCAGGTAGGCGACGCGCACCGGGTCGAGACCGGAGTCCGGCTCGTCGAACAGCACGATCTCAGGCTCGAGCACGAGGGCGCGCGCGAGCCCCGCGCGCTTGCGCATACCGCCGGAGATCTCACCGGGCAGCTTCTTCTCCGTCCCCGCGAGGCCGACCATGTCGAGCTTCTCGGTGACGATGTCCTTGATCTCCTTCTCGCTCTTGCGGGTGTGCTCACGCAGCGGGAAGGCGATGTTGTCGAAGAGGTTCATCGAACCGAACAGCGCGCCGTCCTGGAAGAGGACGCCGAACAGCTTTCGGGTCTCGTACAGCTTGTGTTCGCTGCAGTGCGCGACGTCGACGTCGCGGATCATGATCGAGCCCTTGTCGGGCTTGAGCAGCCCGATGAGCGACTTGAGGAAGACCGACTTGCCCGTGCCGGAAGGGCCGAGGAGGACCGAAATCTCGCCAGGCGGGAGCGTGAGGGTCACGTCACCCCAGATCGTCTGCTTTCCGAAGGACTTCGTCAGGTCGTGGACTGCAACCTCGACACCCACGAGATGTCCCCTTTCGAACCTCAGGCCGTCAGGTCGTCCCCTAGCGGACTCGCCAGCGGCTTGCGAAGGAATTAACGAGCGCAATACCCGCTGGTAACGAGACCGGCGACACAGCGTCGCATATTTTCTACCGGTTCGCCCCCGGGGGGTCACCCCGGCCGACGGCCGTCCGCGTGGGTTGCTGTGACGGGCGTCATGCCCAGACTGCCTTGGCGTCCGGTACTCGGCAACTTGCCCGGCTGTCGGTGTGACGAGACTGTTGCACAACGGTGCGGCATCGACCTGCTGTGTGCCGCGTGTGCGCTCGTGGTTGGGTAGGCCGGTGAGCTCGCAGCGCCGCGACGATCCGGATGCCCGGCTTCGTGACTTCCTGGGCGCCGATCCGCCCGCGTCGATGAGCGCTCTGGACGCGGCAGCGCGCGCCGAGCTCACCGACATTGTGTTGGCTGCGCGCGAGCGGCAGACGGCCGGCTTGCGCGATGCGTTCGACGCAACCCTGCGTCACGTGCCGCTGCCGGCTCGCAAGATCGTGAAGAAAGTGCTGCTCGGTTGAGCGCGGAGACAACCGCCGCGTTGCAGAAGCTCGCGCACACACTCGGCGTGGCGCCGGATGCACTTGCCACGATGTCGGCGATGCCGGCCGACGACGTCCGGCTGTTGCGAGCGCAGATCGCCGAGGCGCTGTTCCAGGCCGACCGGCCACGGTTCGCCCGCATCGCGGCGCTGTCGCAGGCGATTCCCGTCGCGCTCGCTGCGAAGATCACGCAGCATGCATTCCCGCCGTTGCTGGCCGCGCGCACCGCTGAACTCGTCGATCCGCAGCGCGCGTCCGAATTGGTGAGCAGGCTGCCCGATGACTACCTCGCCGACGTCGCCGCCGCGATGGACGCGTCGCGCGCGCCGGAGGTGATCGCGCGCATTCCTGCCGAGCGCGTGGCGCGAGTGGCGGCCGAGCTCGCGCGCCGGCACGAGTGGGTGGTGATCGGCGGATTCGTCGCGCAGGTGTCGCAGCCCGCGCTCGCGGCGTCGATCGCCGAGTTCGACGGCGAGCAGCTGTTGCGCATCGCGTTCGTCCTCGACGAGAAGAGCCGCATGGACGAGATCGGTGAGCTGCTCACAGAAGCGCAGCTCGACGGCTTGCTCACCGCGGCTGTCGAGCACGACCTCACCCTCGAGCTCGGTGACATGGTCGAGCATCTCGACGCGCCGCACCGCGCTCGGCTGGCCGACCGAACGGCTGCGTTGGCGTCGCCGCTACGCGACG
>DATGFB010000248.1:0-6952 GCA_035309605.1 Jatrophihabitantaceae bacterium | reverse complement strand
CGGTCGCGATGGCCGATGCGCTCGAGGCGAGCGACGAGCTCGGCGTTCCCCGCACAGCACTTCTCGACGTGCTCGCGGGCGGTCCGCTCGGGATGCCGTACGCCTTGCAGAAGGCGGAGCTGATGACGACCGGCGACTACCGGCCCGGCTTCCCCGTCGAGCTCGCGCTCAAGGACATCAGGTTGATCGAGCAAGCGCAGCGGCAACCGGCAGCGCTCGTGCGCGAGCTCGATCGGCGTCTCACGAGTACGGCTGACGCCGGACACGCATTCGACGATCTCGCCGCGGTCGCGGCCGTCGACTGAACAGGCAACGAGTCGACTGAACAAGGAACGAGGAGTGCAGCTATGGACACGACAAACACCTTCGTCGCCGACGGTGGGCGCTACGGCAAGATGACGTACCGGCGCTCCGGACGCAGCGGGGTAGAGCTACCTGCGGTGTCGCTGGGGTTCTGGCAGAACTTCGGTGGCGACCGGCCGTTCGACACCCAGCGCGCCATAGCGCGCCGGGCATTCGATCTCGGCATCACCCACTTCGATCTCGCGAACAACTACGGCCCGCCGTACGGCGCCGCGGAGGAGAACGTCGGTCGGCTGCTCGCGCAGGACTTCCGGCCGTACCGCGACGAGCTGATCGTCAGTACCAAGGCCGGCTGGGACATGTGGCCCGGGCCGTACGGCGACCGCGGCTCGCGCAAGTACCTCCTCGCGTCGCTCGACCAATCGCTGAAGCGCCTCGGGCTCGACTACGTCGACATCTTCTACTCGCACCGTCCGGACCCGGACACGCCGCTCGAGGAGACGATGGGGGCGCTGCATTCGGCCGTCGGACAGGGCAAGGCGTTGTACGCCGGGATCTCGTCCTACGGACCGGAACGCACCCGGCAGGCTGCGTCGATCCTGCGGGACCTGGGAACGCCGCTGCTGATCCACCAGCCGTCGTACTCGATGCTGAACCGCTGGGTCGAGCACGGCCTGATCGACGTCCTCGACGAGATCGGTGTCGGGATGATCGCGTTCACCGCGCTGGCGCAGGGACTGCTCACCGGCAAGTACCTGCAGGGAATCCCCAGCGACTCCCGAGCCGCACACGACGGGACGCTGTCGCGAGGCCTGCTCACCGAGGAACGCCTGCGGGTCCTACGTGGCCTGAATGCGATTGCCAACGACCGCGGTCAGTCGCTCGCCCAGCTTGCGGTGTCGTGGGTGCTGCGCGACCCGCGCGTCACGTCGGTCGTCGTCGGCGCGAGTTCGGTCGCTCAGCTCGAGGACACCGTCGCCGCGGTCGACCACACCGTGTTCGACCCGGCCGAGCTCACAGCCATCGACGACCTCGCGCACGACGATCCGAATGTCGATCTGTGGCGAGCACAGTCGGAATTGGGTGTGCAGTCCGGCAGCTGAAGGCCCGGTCTGGGTGCGGAGCCGCCGGACCACGCGATGGCGTCGTCGCCTGCGTGGTGCTGGAAGAAACCCAGCGCCATGTCAGCCACGGGTGAGCACAGGAGCGAGGTCTGCGATTCGCTCGGTGAGGGTGTCGATGACGTAGTCGAATGCCTCGTCGGTCCCCGTGCAGACAGGATCCGGGATCGACCAATGCAATTGCGCAAGCTGGCCGAGTTCCTCGTGGGCGAGGTCGCAGACGGTGATGAGCAGGTCGCCCTCGGCCAGGACATCGTCGAGGCGACGAGGCGCGATGTACCGCAACGGGACGTGACGGCGTTGCGCGGAGGAGATCGCGCGAGGGTCGATTCGATCAGCTGGATGAGTACCGGCGGATGCCGTGGGCACGTCGCTCGCGCGCTGCCACAGCGCGGCTGCCAGGTGCGATCGTGCGCTGTTGGCGGTGCACACGAAGACCACCCGCGAGGTCGCGCCAGTGGCTTCGTAGCTCAGCTCCGCGAGTGCGGCGCGGGACAGGTGCACGTAGCTGCGTCGTCTGTCGCCCTCGGAGCGCGTGCGGGTCACCAGGCCGCGTGACTCGAGCACGTTGAGGTGGTGGGCGAGCAGATTCGCCGGCATCGCGAGGCCGTCGGCGAGCTCGGACGGGGCGGCGTCGCCCCAGCGCAACGCCTCGACGATGCGCAGTCGGCCCGGATCGGACAACGCCGCGTGGAGCGCCGCGCGGCGCTCCAACCCGACGTTTCCATCAATCTTCATTGATTCAATCTTGACTGAACTATTTCGGTGGGTCAAGATGACGCGCGTGCCCGCCGCTCCCGCGTCCACGCCGTTGAGCCTTGCCCGTCGCCTGGTCGCCGAGTTCGTCGGCACCGGCCTGCTGGTCGCCGTCGTCGTCGGCTCGGGCATCGCCGCGCAGCACCTGTCGCCCAACGACGTCGGGATCGAGCTGTTCGAGAACAGCACTGCCACCGTGTTCGGGCTGGCCGTGCTCATCCTGATGTTCGGGCCGGTGTCCGGCGCGCACTTCAACCCGGTCGTGTCACTGGCCGACTGGTTCGTCGGGCGACGTGCCGACACCGGCCTGACGCTGCCCGATGTCGGCGCGTACGTCGCGGCGCAGTGTGCCGGCGCGATCGCCGGTGCCGAACTGGCCAACGCCATGTTCGACGCCGGTGCGCACATCTCCAGCCATCACCGCGCCGGCGGAGCTCACTTGATCAGCGAGATCGTCGCGACCGCCGGCCTCGTCACGCTGATCTTCGCCCTCGCTCGGTCGCAGCGCGGCTCTCTCGCGGCACCTGCGGTCGGCGCGTACATCGGGGCGGCGTACTGGTTCACGAGCTCGACGTCGTTCGCCAACCCTGCCGTGACGATCGGACGCATCTTCAGCAACACGTTCGCCGGCATCGCGCCGGAATCCGTGACGGCCTTCATCGGCATGCAACTCGTCGGTGGCATCGTCGCGGTTGCACTCGTCCTCTTCCTCTATCCCGACGCGGCTGGTGCGGCCGACGACGTCGTCGTCCCGCACGAGCACCCGCCACACCCGCACCGACACGAGGGAAGCTGACATGCACATCGTCGCCATCGGCGGTAGCGATGCGGGCATCAGCGCCGCGCTGCGTGCCCGCGAACTCGATCGCGCGTGCGAGGTCACTGTCGTCGTGGCCGACGCCTACCCGAACTTCTCCATCTGCGGCATCCCGTACTACATCTCGGGCGAGGTCACCCACTGGCGCAACCTCGCGCATCGCACCTACGCCGATCTCGAAGCAACCGGGATGCAACTGCTCCTCGACACCCTCGCCACCGACATCGACGTCGCCGGACAGCGATTGGCACTTCGGGCAGCCGACGGCGCCGAGTCGTGGCTCGACTACGACGAACTCGTCGTCGGCACCGGGGCCCTTCCCGTCCGGCCCGCGATCGACGGGCTCGACGACCTCGGTCCGGGCGACGGCGTGCACCTGCTGCATTCCATGGGCGACACGTTCGCCCTCACGACGACCTTGGACGCGCTCGCACCCGACAGCCGCGCAGTGATCGTCGGCGCCGGCTACGTCGGACTCGAGATGGCCGAGGGTCTCACCGCGCGCGGGCTGCACGTCACCCAGCTCGAGATGCTCCCCGAGGTACTGCCCACGGTCGATCCCGAACTCGGCGCACTCGTCCACACCGAACTCGACAAGCACGGCGTCGACGTGCACACCCAAACCACGGTGACCGCCATCAGCACAGACGCGACCGCGACCCGGCACCCGCTTCGCGTGGCGGCCACCACCGCAGACGGCGAGGCGCTGAGCTTCGACGCAGACGTCGTGCTGGTCGTCGTCGGCGTGCGACCCGACACCGAGCTGCTCGTCGCCGCCGGGGCCTCGACAGGCCACCGCGGTGCCGTGATCGTGGACGACACCATGGCCACCGGGCTTCCGCACGTCTGGGCCGCCGGCGACTGCTGCGTCACCCACCACCGCCTGCTCGGCACCACCTACCTGCCCCTCGGCACCACCGCCCACAAGCAAGGCCGTATCGCGGGCGAGAACGCGCTCGGCGGCGACGCTCACTTCGCGGGCAGTCTCGGCACCCAAGTCGTCAAGGTCTTCGACCTCGTCGCGTCGCGCACCGGCCTGCGCGAACACGAAGCGCGCGCGGCCGGATACAGCCCCGCCACGACACAAGCGGCACCCGACGACCACAAGGCGTACTACCCCGGCGCCCAACCCATCAACATCCGCATCACCGGCGACCTCAACACCGGAGCGCTGCTCGGCGCCCAACTCGTCGGGCCACTGGGGACCGAAACCGCCAAACGTGTCGACACCTACGCCACGGCGATCTTCCACGGCATGACCGTCGACGGCTTCAGCGCTCTCGACCTCTCCTACACCCCACCGCTCGGCTCGCCTTGGGACGCCGTGCAGGTCGCCACCCAGGCGTGGATGCGCGAACGGCGAACTCAGCAACACTGACGCCGTTGCGATCTTGTCCGGCGCCGCCACGATGCGACGTATCGATACCGCCCGGGTATCGCGCCCACCGCGCCGGTGACGCTCAGTTCAGGCTGTCGATCCAGCGGTCGAGGCGGCGTGCTTCGCGGGTCACGAGTTCGGGATCGCGCAGCGTGTTCGTCAGCAGCGAGATTCCTTGATACGAGGCGATGAGCGCGACGGCGAGGTCACGGGCGTCGCGTCGGCCCATCGCACGGAACTGTTGTTCAGCCCATTCGATCGGGATCTGCATGAGCTGTCCGGCGAAGCCGGCCAGCTCGTCGTCGCGCTTGTCGAGTTCGGAGCAGAGCGTGCCCTGCGGGCAGCCATACCGTGCGGCCGTCTCGCGCTGATCTGTCAGGGCGCGGACGAACGCCTTCAACCGTGCCTTGGGATTTCGGCTTCGCTCGAAGGATTCGAACATCGCGCGCATGTCCTGCGCGTGCGCATCGACGACGGCCTGCACGAGTTCGTCCTTGGTCTTGAAGTAGTAATAGATGTTGCCGGCCGGCACGTCGGCGAGCTGGGCGATGTCGGCGAGTGTCGTCCTCTCGATGCCCTGCTGATGCAGGACAACGCGAGCCGCCTCGACAAGCCGCTGTCGTTTGCCGGGCCGCGACGCCTCGACCGCTAAGTCAGTCATCTCACTAGAACCGTATCAATCCTTCGGTGAGCCGTGATAGCTTTCGAGTTAGTTAGTCTACTCACTTACTGAGAGGTCCAGGTTCATGGTGGTTTCGTCGGTGCAAACCCCAATGCTGCAGACCCGCCGCGGCAAGCTCACCCTCGCTCTGCTGTGCGCGGTCGCGTTTCTCGACTTCGTCGACGCATCGATCGTGAACGTGGCCCTGCCCTCGATCCGGACCGACCTGCATTTCTCGGTGCAGAACCTGCAGTGGGTCCTCAGCGGCTACCTGCTCACCTACGGAGGCTTCCTGCTGCTGGGCGGCCGTCTCGCCGACCTGCTCGGACGCCGGCGAGTGCTGGTCGCCGGCACCGCGCTGTTCGCCGTCTCCTCGCTGGTCGGTGGCCTGTCCGTCGACGCCGGAATGCTCGTCGCCGCGCGCATGGTCCAAGGGCTCGGGGCGGCGATGATGTTGCCGGCAGCGCTCTCTTCGCTGACCACGACCTTCCACGAGGGGTCTGAACGCCACAAGGCGCTCGGCGCGTGGGCCGCGATGGCCGGGCTCGCGTCCGCGGTCGGCGTGTTCTTCGGCGGGGTGCTCTCCGAGGGACCCGGCTGGCGATGGGTGCTGTTCGTGAACCTGCCCGTCTGTGCGCTCGTGCTGTTCGGCGCCTTCCAGCTACTCGACGGCGAGCGTCCTCGATCTGCGGCGCTGTCGAACTTCGATGCCCGCGGCGCATTGCTCGCGACCGGCGGCATGCTCCTGCTCGTGTACGCGCTCGTCGATGCGCCCAGCGTCGGCTGGGGCAAGGCCCGCACGATCGGTGAGTTGGTCACGGCGCTGGGCCTGCTGGCGATCTTCGTGCTCAACGAGCAGCGCAGGCGCGACCCGTTGATGCCGTTGTCGATCTTTCGCATCAAGGGGCTCGCCGCCGCGAACGCGACGCAGCTGATCGCCATCGCCGGCTTCTACACGATGTTCTTTTTCATCACGCTCTACATGCAGAACGTCTTGGGTTACTCGCAGATCCAGGCGGGCTCCGCGTATCTGCCGGTGACCTTGGGCGTCGGGCTCTCCGCGGCGATCTGCTCACAGCTGGCCGCCCGCATCGGGACCCGGCCCGTCATCGTCGGTGGGTCGCTGATCGCCGCCGGCGCCGTCTATTACCTGTCGCGAATCCCCGTCCACGGCAGCTATGTTTCCGATCTGCTGCCAGGGCTGGTGATCATGTCGCTCGGACTCGGTGCCGTGTTCGTCGGCGTGCAGACGGCCGCCAACGCCGGTGTCCCGCCGGACAAGGCCGGCCTCGCCGCGGCGCTGATCAGCACGTCGCAGCAGCTCGGCCCGGCGCTCGGGCTGGCGATCTTCTCCGCGATCGCCACCTCACGCACCAACCATCTGCTCGCGGCTCACGCGTCCAAGGCGCAGGCCCTGACGTCCGGATTCCAGCGCGCCCTACTCGCCGCCGCGCTGTTCCTGCTGGTAGCCGCGTTCATCGCGCTGCGCGCGACCAACACCCGCCATACCGACGCCGACGCACCAGTGCTCGACGCCGTG
This sequence comes from Jatrophihabitantaceae bacterium, assembly GCA_035309605.1. Lineage (GTDB taxonomy): Bacteria > Actinomycetota > Actinomycetes > Mycobacteriales > Jatrophihabitantaceae > DATGFB01. The sequence continues at coordinate 376 of DATGFB010000248.1, read as the reverse complement.
TCCATCCCCGCCGGAACGTAGCTCGACGACCGTGATGCACGTCGCCTCGATGCGCTAACGACGGTCGTCGTGCACGCGGGCCGCGAGTTTGTCGAACGCCATGGTCCAGCCCACTGCTCCCGGCGAGTCTGCGGGAACGCCGACTTGCGTCATCACCATCGTCGTGCCGCCGTCTGAGTCGATCAGCTCGACTCGCACCTCGGTCGCGGGATGCTGCGCAGGCATTCCAGCAGATTCGATCGATGTCGGGTTGCCGTTCTCATCGGAGATGAACTCGGTGTAGACCAGACGTCGGTTCTCGAGGATGTCGAGGAACTCCCCTGCGAACCACATGGTCATCACGCCGCCGGGTGTTTGCACGGTCATGCGTACGAGC
>DATGFB010000247.1:0-4051 GCA_035309605.1 Jatrophihabitantaceae bacterium | reverse complement strand
CACGGTGACGATCACCTACGTGCCGGAGAACGAGGGCCAGCCCATCGAGATGGAAGTGGCCCGCTTCACCGGCGGCGGCGTGGCCATGGCCATGTACAACTTCGACGACTCGATCCGCGACTTCGCCCGGGCCACCATGCGGTACGCGCTCGACCGGAGGTTCCCGCTCTACCTGTCGACCAAGAACACGATCCTGAAGGCCTACGACGGACGGTTCAAGGACATCTTCGCCGAGGTGTTCGAGACGGAGTTCAAGGCCGACTTCGAGGCGGCCGGCCTGACCTACGAGCACCGGCTCATCGACGACATGGTCGCGTCCGCGCTGAAGTGGGAAGGCGGCTACGTCTGGGCGTGCAAGAACTACGACGGCGACGTGCAGTCCGACACGGTCGCGCAGGGGTTCGGCTCGCTCGGTTTGATGACCTCGGTACTGATGACGCCCGACGGCAACACGGTCGAGGCCGAGGCCGCGCACGGCACGGTCACGCGTCACTTCCGCCAGCACCAGCAGGGCAAGCCGACGTCGACGAACCCGATCGCGTCGATCTTCGCGTGGACGCGCGGGCTAGCCCATCGCGGCAAGCTGGACGGCACGCCCGAGGTCACGCAGTTCGCCGAGACGCTCGAGCGGGTGTGCGTCGAGACCGTCGAGGCCGGTCAGATGACCAAGGATCTGGCGATCCTGATCAGCCCCGAGCAGAGCTGGCTGACCACCGAGGACTTCCTCGCCGCGATCGACACCAACCTGCAGAAGGCGATGGCCGGTTAGTCCGGTTTTTACCTGCGACAATGTGTCGCTTGTGATCCTGGTCACTATGACTCTGCGTTACAGGCAGATAGCTTCCCGGTATCCGATTCGTGAAGGTTCACGTATCGGAGCGCGCGGCTGAACCCACGTCGCCGCCACCCAGGAGGCAGCGATGCTGGCGTTCGAGCGACACGGATCGGGTGAGCCGCTCGTGCTCGTCCACGGCGTGACGCACCGGCGGCAGGCGTGGTACCCCGTGCTCGATCTGCTCACCCCGCACCGCGACGTGATCCTCGTCGACCTGCCCGGGCACGGCGAGTCCGATCCGCTCTACACCGACGGCCTGCCGGTGGCGGACGCGTTGCGCCGGGACTTCCGCAGCTTCATGGACGAACTGCGGCTGGATCGCCCGCACGTCGCAGGCAATTCGCTCGGCGGCCGTGTTGCGCTCGAGGCCGGCGCGAACGGTGACGCCCGCAGCGTCACCGCGCTGTCGCCGGCCGGCTTCTGGCGCACCGACCACGAGTTCGCGCACACGCGCAACATCTTCGTCCGCGGCGCCCACCTGAGTGAGCGACTCGGCAAGAAGGGCCGTCGGCTGCCCCGCACGCGAGCAGGGCGTGCGGTGATGTACGGCTTGCTGATGGCACATCCGTCGCGCGTACCGGCCGATCACGCGATCGGCGATTACGCGGCGTTCTGTTACGCCCGCCCCGCGCTGGCCGAGTTGCTCGCGGCCGCCTCGCCGTTCACGAACGAGATCCCGCGCGACCTGCCGGTGACGATCGCCTGGGGCGCGCGCGACCTGGTGCTGCCGCCCTGGCAGGCCGAGATCGCGCGCCGGAAGCTGCCCGCCGCCGAGCACATCATGATGAGCGGAGTCGGGCACGTGCCGATGTTCGACGATCCCGAGTTCGTCGCGCAGATCCTGCTGCGCGGCAGTGAGCCGGTCGAGTCGCTCGTCGATGCGGGTGCGTCCGCAGGTGCGTCGGCGGCGTCCTCTGCGTCTTCCGGACGCGGAATCGCAGCCGCCAGCGCCTGAGCAGCCCCCATCGTTCGTAGACTCGGCCCGTGGGCCGCACGCTGCTCTACATCGGCATCGTCTTGTTGCTGATCCTCATCGAGGGCTTGTTCGTCGCGGCCGAGATCGCCCTGGTGTCGCTGCGCGAGCAGCAGGTGCGCGGTATGGCCGACACCGGACGACGCGGTGCGGCCGTCGCGCGCTTGACCGCCGACCCGAACCGATTTCTCGCCGCAGTGCAGATCGGCGTCACGTCCACCGCTCTGCTCTCGAGCGCGTTCGGTGCGGTGACGCTGTCGGAGTCGGCGAAGCGCTTCTTCATCCGGCACGGCTGGAGCCACGGGCTGGCGAGCGCCACCGGCATCGTCGGTGTCACCCTGATCATCTCGTTCGTCACGCTGGTCATCGGCGAGCTCGCGCCCAAGCGGCTCAGTCTGCAGCGCGCCGAGTCGTCCGCGATGTTCTTCGCCGGTCCGCTCAACGCGGTCGCGATCTTCTTCCGTCCGGTCATCTGGCTGCTCTCGAAGGCGACCAACGGCGTCGTGCGACTGCTCGGCGGTGACCCGAGCGCGGGACGCGAACCGATCACCGACGAGGAGCTGCGCGGACTGGTCGCGGCCCACGAGTCGCTGTCGACCGACGAGCGCAGGCTCATCGACGACGTATTCGCCGCGGGCGAGCGCGCGATCGCCGAGGTGATGGTGCCGCGCACCGAGGTGACGTTCCTCGAAGCAAGCATGACGGTCAGTCGTGCCGCGAAGCTGGCCGCCGAGTCACCTCACTCGCGCTACCCCGTGATCGGCGCCGGCTCGGACGACGTGATCGGGTTCGTGCACATCCGCGACCTCGTGCTCGGTTCGACGCGCACCGCGCACGCGCGCACCGTCGGCGACCTGGCGCGCGGAGTCAAGGCGCTGCCCGGGTCGAAGCACGTGCTGTCCGCGCTGTCGGAGATGCGCCGCGAGGGGCACCACATGGCGATCGTCGTCGACGAGTACGGCGGCACCGACGGCATCGTCACGCTCGAGGACCTGATCGAGGAGGTCGTCGGCGACATCCGCGACGAGTACGACCGTCCCGAGGCGATTCCGCACCGCTTCGTCGGCGGTGCGGTCGAGGTCGAGGGAAAGGCGAATCTGGACGAGGTGGCCGAGCTGTCCGGTCTCGAGTTGCCGGAAGGGCCGTACGCGACGATCGCGGGCTACGTCATGAGCATGACCGGCCGATTGCCGCGCGTCGGCGATGTCGTCGAGCACGACGGGTACCGGCTGGAAGTGACCGATGTGGACGGCCGGCGCGCGGCGCGCGTGCGTATCACGCCGCCACCGCAAACCGCGCAGCAGCCAACGGAAATCGAGCAGCCCGAGGATGCCAGAATCGGAACCCATGGCGCCGAATCCTGACCAGCACCCGGCTCGGTCTCGGGTGCTGTCGGGCATCCAGCCGACCTCGGGGTCGTTCCATCTCGGCAACTACCTCGGTGCGGTGCGGCAGTGGGTCGATCTGCAGGACGACCACGAGGTCTTCAACTTCCTCGCTGACCTGCATGCGATCACACTCGACCCGCCCGCGCCGGACGAGCTGCGCGAGCGCACCCGAGTGTCCGGCGCGCAGCTGCTCGCGGCCGGCCTCGATCCCGACCGCTGCACGCTGTTCGTGCAGAGCCAGATCGCCGCGCACACTCAGCTCACGTGGGTGCTCGAATGCATGACGGGCTACGGCGAGGCGAGCCGCATGACGCAGTTCAAGGACAAGTCCGCGCGCGGTGGGCAGTACTCCGTCGGCCTGTTCACGTATCCGGTGTTGCAGGCGGCCGACATCCTGTTGTATCAAGCCGACTTCGTGCCCGTCGGCGAAGACCAACGCCAGCACCTCGAGTTGACCCGCAACGTCGCGCAGCGGTTCAACACGCGCTACGGCGACACGTTCGCGCTGCCGGCGCCACTCATCGCCAAGGAGACTGCCAAGATCCTCGATCTGCAGGACCCGACTTCGAAGATGAGCAAGTCGCTCGGCGACGCAGGCACGGTCAACCTGCTCGACGACCCGGCGTTGATCGCCCGCAAACTTCGCCGCGCGGTCACCGACACCGGCACCGACATCCGCTTCGATCCCGAGCACAAGCCAGGTGTGTCGAACCTGCTGACGATCCTGTCCGCGTTCAGCGCACGGACCATCGCCGAGCTCGAGAGCGAGTTCGACGGACAGGGCTACGGCATGCTGAAGAACGCGGTCGCCGACGCAGTGGTCGCCTACGCCGAGCCGTTCGCGAAGCGCACCCG
>DATGFB010000246.1:0-5423 GCA_035309605.1 Jatrophihabitantaceae bacterium | reverse complement strand
GAGGCGTAAGTGACCAGTCAACGTCATGAGGAGTGGCGGGGCAGCTGCTCGTCGAGCGTGCGCAAGAGGTCGAGGGCCGCGTCGGCGATGACCGTGCCGGGCGGGAAGATCGCGGCTGCGCCCGCAGCGCGTAGCTCGTCGAAGTCCTGCGGCGGGATGACGCCGCCGACGACGATGAGGATGTCCGGACGGCCCTGCTTCGCGAGCTCGTCGCGCAATGCGGGGACGAGCGTGAGGTGTCCCGCCGCCAGGGAGTTGACGCCCACGATGTGCACATCGGCCTCGACCGCTTGCCGAGCCACCTCGGCCGGCGTCTGGAACAGCGGGCCGACGTCGACGTCGAAGCCGAGGTCGGCGAACGCCGTCGCGATGACCTTCTGGCCGCGGTCGTGTCCGTCCTGGCCCATCTTCGCGACGAGGATGCGCGGGCGACGCCCCTGCGCGCGTTCGAACTCGGCGGTGGCCGAACGCACCTCGTCGATCGACGTCACTGTCCCTCCTGCGCCGGCTTCGGCTCGGTACACACCCGAGATCGTGCGGATGGTCGCCGCGTGCCGACCGTAGACCTTCTCGAGCGCGTCGGAGATCTCGCCGACCGTCGCCTTCGCCCGCGCCGCGTCGATCGCGAGCGCGAGCAGGTTGCCGTCACCGCGGCCGGCGGCATTCGTCAACGCATCGAGCGCAGCAGAGACCGCGGACGGATCGCGCTCGGCGCGCAGTCGCTGGAGCTTCTCCGCTTGCTCCTTGCGCACCGCGGTGTTGTCGACCTTGAGGACGTCGATCAGCTCGTCGTCGTCCACGCGGTACTTGTTCACGCCGATCACGGGCTGACGTCCGGAATCGATGCGCGCCTGCGTGCGCGCCGCGGCCTCTTCGATGCGCAGCTTCGGCAGGCCGGCGTCGATCGCGCGCGCCATGCCACCGGCTTCTTCGACCTCGGTGATGTGCGTCCAGGCCCGCCGTGCGAGGTCGTAGGTGAGCTTCTCGACGTACGCCGAGCCGCCCCACGGGTCGATGACGCGAGTGGTGCCCGATTCCTGCTGCAGCACGAGCTGCGTGTTGCGCGCGATGCGCGCGGAGAAGTCGGTCGGCAGGGCGAGCGCCTCGTCGAGCGCGTTCGTGTGCAGCGACTGGGTGTGACCCTGCGTCGCCGCCATCGCCTCGATGCACGTGCGGATGACGTTGTTGAACGGGTCCTGCGCGGTCAGCGACCAGCCCGACGTCTGCGAGTGCGTGCGCAGCGACAACGACTTGTCGCTCTTCGGGTCGAACTGGCGGATCAGCTTGGCCCACAGCAGCCGCGCGGCACGCAGCTTCGCGACCTCCATGAAGAAGTTCATGCCGATCGCCCAGAAGAACGACAACCGCGGCGCGAAGCGGTCGATGTCGAGGCCTGCAGCGAGTCCGGCGCGGACGTACTCCACGCCGTCGGCGAGCGTGTAGGCCAACTCCAGATCGGCCGTGGCACCGGCCTCTTGGATGTGGTAGCCGCTGATCGAGATCGAGTTGAACCGCGGCATGTGCGAGGACGTGAAGGCGAAGATGTCGCTGATGATGCGCATCGACGGCGTCGGCGGGTAGATGTAGGTGTTGCGGACCATGAACTCTTTGAGGATGTCGTTCTGGATCGTGCCGGTCAGCTGCTCGGGCTTGACGCCCTGCTCCTCGGCCGCGACGACGTAGAGCGCCAGCACCGGCAGCACCGCGCCGTTCATCGTCATCGACACGCTCATCCGGCCGAGCGGGATGCCGTCGAACAGCTGACGCATGTCATAGATCGAGTCGATCGCGACGCCGGCCATGCCGACGTCGCCGACCACGCGCTCGTTGTCGCTGTCGTAGCCGCGGTGTGTGGGCAGGTCGAACGCGATCGACAGACCCTTCTGCCCCATCGCGAGATTGCGCCGGTAGAACGCATTCGACTCTGCCGCGGTCGAGAAGCCGGCGTACTGCCGGATCGTCCACGGCTGGTTGACGTACATCGTCGGGTACGGCCCGCGTAGGAACGGCGCGATGCCGGGGTACGTGTCGAGGAAGTCCAGCCCCTCTAGGTCGGCGGACGTGTACAGCGTCGGGACGGTGATGCCTTCCGGCGTCTCCCACGCGGCGACCTCGATGGGCTCGGGCTTCTCGTCGGACGCGCCCGGCCTGCCCAGCGTGGCGTCCCCGAAGTCAGGAATGCTCATGCCGGCACTCCGAGCTGGTCGAAGGTCGTGCCGAGGACGTCGAGCACGTCGACGCCCTTGTAGAGGTAGCCGTCGACGCCGGCGTAATCACCCTTCCCGGCCAGCCAGACGTACGCGGCGCCCGCCTCGCGCAGTTGCGCCGCCAGCGGAGCCACGCCGTCGAAGTACTCGCTGTCGTTCGAGCAGAGGCACGCAACTGGCGTGCCGCTCGTGCGGAACGCGGCGACGATCTCGTCGAACGAGCCGGTGCCGACGACCGGCTCGAGGCCTCCGGCCTGGAAGAGATTGCTCGCGAACGCGACGCGCGCGCTGTGCACGGCCAGCGGGCCGAGCGCGGCGAGAAACACCGCCGGACGAGCCGGTTGTGCGTCGGCGCGGTCGCGGAACGCCTCGAACGGCTGGGCGTAGCGGTGGGGTGTGAGCGGCCCACCAGCCGGCGCCGCCGGCGCAGCCGACCGCGTGACGGGTTGCTCGGCGACGAACGCGAACTCGCTCACCCCCGTGAGCGCCGCGCGGCGATGTGCGATGTCGGCGCGGCGCTGGTCGCGCGCTGCGGCGAACGTCGCGTCGAACGTGCCGTCGTCCAATGCGCGCAGCGCGCCGCCCGCTCGCTCGAACGCCGTGAACGTCGTCCACGCGTGCTCGGCCAGCTGATCGGTGAGCGTCTCGACGTACCACGAGCCGCCGGCCGCGTCGATCACGCGCGCGAGGCTCGACTCGTCGTGCAATACCGATTGCGTGTTGCGCGCTATGCGCCGGGCGAACGCGTCGGACAGCCCGATCGCCGCGTCGAACGGCAGGACGGTGATCGCATCGGCGCCGCCGACCGCGGCCGCGAAGCACGCGATCGTGGTGCGCAGCATGTTCACCCACGGGTCGCGCTGCGACATCATCGCGGCGGACGTGGTGGCGTGCTGCCACTGCCCGCGGCGGTCGGCGGACGCGCCGGAAAGTTCGGCGACGCGATCCCACACGCGCCGCGCCGCGCGCAGCTTCGCGATCGAGAGGAACTGGTCGGCATTCACCGCGAACCGGAACTCCAGCCGCGACAACGCGTCGTCGACAGACAGCCCCGCATCGGTCAGCGCGCGCAGGTACGCGACCCCGACGGATGTGGCCGCGGCGATCTCGTCGGCGTCGCCCGCGCCGGCGTCGTGGTAGATCGTCGCGTCGACCGTGACGATGCGCAGCTTCGAATACCCGGCAGCCGACGCGGCAAGCGAACCGAGCAACTCGGCGTCGGCGTCGGCGCCGGTACGCGCCCGCCAGCCGATCGGGTCGGCGCCGAGCGTGCCGCGCACCTCGTCGGGCGCGACGCCCGCGACGAGCGACAGGAACGCAGCGGCGGCCGCGCGCGTCTCGCCACCCGCGTCGAGTGCGACCGGCGCGAGGTCGAGGTACACGCCGTCCAGCGCCGCGGCGAGGCCGGCGACAGGCAGCCCCGCCGCGCCCAGCACGAGCCACAGCGAGGTCGCGCCGTTGTCGAGGTCGGCTCGCACTGCCGCGTTCGCCCGTGCCGCATCGGCGTCGGCGTGACGTTGCCGGACGTCCCACCCGGTGCGCACGGCGCCTTCCGCCGTGCTCGCCCGGACGAACGGCGGACGTCCCGGCACTCCGTCGGCACCGACGCCATGCGCATCGGCGCGTGTGTAGAGCGGTTTGACCGTGATGCCGTCGTACGTGACCGAGGACAGCGCGTGCTCGGGGTCGCCGTCGACGCCCGACTTCGCCAGCACACCGGTCACCAGCGCACGCCACTCGTCGCGGTCCGCGGCGGGGAATTCGGCGGCGAGCGCAAGGCTTTCTGGCGTGCCGGACATGCCGAAATCGTATGGCGGCGACCGGTTTCACGGCCCGATTAGGTGGCTTATCTCTCCTGCCGCGACCACTAGGCTCGCGGCGTGACGAGTAGCACAGCGCACCTCGATCCGGCCGCGCTCGCCGCCGCCGCCGCCGCCGCCCTCGCCGAACGCACCGGCGTCGAGCGACACGACGTCGCGATCGTGCTGGGCTCCGGATGGGTGCCCGCGATCGACGCGCTCGGCACCGCCGACACCGAGCTCGAGGTGACCGAGTTGCCCGGCTTCCTGCCGCCGGCGGTCGAGGGCCACGCCGGGCGCATCCGTTCGCTCGACGTCGCGGGACGGCGTGTGCTCGCGTTCCTGGGACGCACGCACCTGTACGAAGGACGCGGTGTCGAACCCGTCGTGCATGGTGTGCGCGTCGCCGCTGCGGCCGGCTGCCGCACGATCGTCCTCACCAACGCGTGCGGCGGATTGCGCGCGGGCCTCGCCGTCGGGGATGCCGTACTCATCCGCGACCACCTCAACCTGACCTGGCAGACGCCCTTGCTCGGCGCGCGCTTCGTCGATCTCTCCGACGTCTACAGTGCGCGGCTGCGCGCGCTCGTCCACGAGATCGAGCCGGACATGGCGGAAGGCGTGTACGCGATGTTCCACGGCCCGCAGTACGAGACGCCCGCCGAGGTGCGCATGGCCGGCATCCTCGGTGCCGATCTGGTCGGCATGTCGACCGTGCTCGAGGCGATCGCCGCACACGCCGAGCGGTGCGAGGTACTCGGTATCTCGCTCGTCACGAACCTCGCGGCCGGCCTCGGCGACGCGCTCGACCACGAGGAGGTGCTCGCCGTCGGCAAGGCCGCGGCGACGCGCATGGGCCTGCTGCTCGGCGAGATCATCCCGCGGCTATGACGGTTCTCGTCACCGGCTCGGCGGGGGCGATCGGCGCGGCGCTCATGCAGCGGCTGCCGGCGCTCGGGTGGGACGTGCGCGGGTTCGACAAGGCGGACGGGCAGGACATCACGTCCGCATCGGATCTCGACGCAGCGCTGTCCGGCATAACTGCGATCGTGCATCTGGCGGGTCAGTCGATCGAGGCGCCGTGGCCCGTCATCCGCGACGCGAACATCGAAGGCACGCTGCAGATGTTCGAGGCCGCTCGGCGCAACGCGGTACTCCGCGTCGTATACGCGTCGTCGAACCACGCGGTCGGCTTCACGCCCGTCACCGCCGGCTTGCCCGCCGACACTCCCCCGCGGCCGGACACGCTCTACGGCGTCAGCAAGGTGTTCGCCGAGGCGCTCGGTCACTTCTACGCCGACCGGTACGGCATGCGGGTCGCCTGCCTGCGCATCGGTACGTTCGCCGAGTCGCCGCCCGATCAACGATCCCTGTCGACGTGGCTCTCGCCCGGCGACTGCGCACGGCTCGTCGACGC
>DATGFB010000245.1:0-2685 GCA_035309605.1 Jatrophihabitantaceae bacterium | reverse complement strand
CAGGGCACGAGCACGCACTACCGGATTCTCGACCTCGCCGACGATCTCGCCGGAATCCTCAACGGCATCGTCCCCCCGCTGCTGGCACTGCTGCTGCTCGCGCGCAGCCCGGCCGGCCGCGGCTTCGGCGTCGGCTTCGACCTGACGCGCGCGCGGCGCGAGGTCATCCAGGGCGTCGGGTTTCTCGCTCTGATCGGCATACCCGGGCTGCTGCTCGTCTGGGCAGCGCACGGTCTCGGTCTCAACGCCTCGCTCGACGTCGTCCAGTACCCGAACGTCTGGTACCGCGTGCCGTACCTGCTGCTGTCCGCGTTCCAGAACGGGCTGAGCGAAGAGGTCATCGTCGTCGCGTATCTGCTCACCCGGCTGCGACAACTCGGCTGGACCGACAGCCGCGCGCTGGGTGCGAGCGCGCTGCTGCGCGGCAGCTATCACCTGTACCAGGGCTACGGCGGCTTCCTCGGCAATGCAGTCATGGGCGTGATCTTCGGCTGGTGGTTCCAGCGGACGCGGCGCGTGGTGCCGCTCGTGATCGCGCACTTCCTGCTCGACGCGTTCAGCTTCGTCGGTTACGTATACCTGCACAAACACATCTCCTGGATCTGACGCGATGGGACGTCGAAATCGGCTGCTGCCGGACGACGTGAGGATGACAGGCTGGTCCAGACCGGACCGGCCGTGATCCCGAGGAGATTCGATGCCCCGCTACTTCACGTTCATCAAGACCGACGAGTCCATGCCGTTCGGGCCGCCCCCGCCGGCCCTGTTCGAGGCGATCGCCAAGCTGGGCGAAGAGGCCACCAAGGACGGCACCATGGTCATGACGGGAGGCCTGCTGCCGAGTGCGTCGGGCGCGCTGGTCACGCTCGCGGACGGCAAGATCGACGTGCTGGACGGTCCGTTCGCCGAGAGCAAGGAGCTCATCGGCGGTTTCGCCTTGTGGGAGCTGCGCAACAAGCAAGAAGCCGTCGAGAAGTCTCGTCAGTTCATGCAGCTGCACGCCGACCTCTGGCCCGCGTTCGTCGGCACCGTCGAGATCCGCGAGCTGGCCGAGAACGTGCCGGGTGCGCCCGCGCAGTAGCCGACCGCGGCCGGGCGTCGTGCGGTGGTGATTTCATGGGTTCGTGGCCTCGCCGACGGACTCCGCACCGCGCGACGTCCGGCACAGTATCGAGACCGTCTGGCGGATGGAGTCGGCCAAGGTCGTCGCCACGCTCGTCCGGATGGTCCGCGACGTGCAGCTCGCCGAGGACCTCGCACAGGACGCGCTCGTCGCCGCACTACAGCAGTGGCCGGCCGAAGGCATACCCGCGAACCCTGCTGCGTGGCTCACCGCGATCGCGAAGCGACGCGCGATCGACCAGTTCCGGCGCACCGAACGGCACGAGCGCGCGGTCGAGGCGCTCGGCCGTGACGCGGCACTCGAGGAGGACGCCGTGTCCGACCTCGACGTCGATACCGCCGATCACATCGACGACGACCTGCTCCGGCTCATGTTCATCTGCTGCCACCCCGTCCTGTCGAGGCAGGCCCAGGTCGCCCTCACGCTGCGCCTGCTCGGCGGGCTGACGACCGCAGAGATCGCGCGCGCGTTCCTCACGCCGGAGCCGACGATCGGCCAGCGCATCTCACGGGCGAAGAAGACGATCGAGAACGAACGAGTCGCATTCGAGGAACCTGACGCGTCACAGCGGGCAGAGCGGCTCATCGCCGTGCTCGAGGTCGTGTATCTCGTCTTCAACGAGGGCTACTCGGCGACGGCGGGCGATGACTGGATGCGCCCCGCGCTCGCGAGCGAGGCGATCCGGCTGGGTCGCGTGCTCGCCGGCATCGCTCCCGGGGTCGCATCGGTCCACGGGCTGCTGGCGCTCATGGAGCTGCAGGCCTCGCGCGGTCAGGCGCGCACGGCGCCGGACGGCGCGCCGATCCTGTTGCTCGACCAGGACCGCGCGCGATGGGACCGGGTGCTCATCAACCACGGACTCGATGCGCTGCGGACCGCCGAACGGCTCAGTGCCGGTCCGGACCGCTACGTGCTGCAAGCCTCGATTGCGGCATGTCACGCCCGCGCGTTCAGCGCCGACGAGACCGACTGGGCACGCATCGCGTCGCTCTACGACGAACTCGCCGCGCTCGAACCCACGCCGATCGTCCACCTGAACCGCGCCGTCGCGATCTCGATGGCCGGCCGGCCGCAAGCAGCGCTCGACATCGTCGACGCCCTGGTCGCCGACGACCGGTTGCGCACCTACCACCTGCTGCCGAGCGTGCGCGGCGACCTGCTCGCCAAACTCGGCCGCACGGTCGAGGCGCGCGGGGAGTTCGAGCGCGCCGCGGCGATGACGCGCAACTCCGCCGAGCGCGCGCTGCTCCTGGATCGTGCGGCCGCGCTGGAAGAAGTCGGCTGACATCGGCGCGGCGACCTGGCATGGTCGGCAGACGTGTCCGACGTCGAGATCGTCCACCCCGTCCCGTTCGACGAGGCCCGCGCGTGGATGTCGACGCTCGCCACCACGTTCCTCGACGAGGCGCGCGGAACCGGCTTCGACTCGTACGTCGCGGCACGCTCACGCAACTGGGACGACTTCCGGACGTGGGGCGCGCGCGCCGACGGACGCTGGGTCGCGACGCTCGGCACGAAGCAGCAGCGGCTGCGCATCCCGGCAGGTGCCACGGGAACGCGCG
>DATGFB010000244.1:0-10249 GCA_035309605.1 Jatrophihabitantaceae bacterium | reverse complement strand
CGCGAACGTAAATGGTCGCCGCGACCCGCGCAAGCCCGGCGGTGGCAGCGAGAGTCACCGCGGCCGAGATCGCAATCTGCCACCACGCGACCTCGCCGAAGCTCACGAGCGCGGGCATGGCGAACGGTGCGGTCGGCGGGAAATAGGCGAGCGCATGCAGGAACGTCGATCCGGACGAGCCGCCGATCGACGTCAACGCGGTTATGTAGCCGACGAGCAACGGCACCTGGATGGGGAAGGCGAGCGACTGCAGATGTTCCTGCCGTGTCGCGAGCGAGCCGACCGCGGCGAACACCCAGCAATAGAAGACGTAGCCGAGCACGAGCCACACCAGCGAATCAACGACGGCTACGGGTGCGCTGCCCTTCAACAGATCTGAACCGACCGCGGCGCCCAGGCCGAGTGCAACTCCGACGATCAACGCTGCCTGAAGCAACGCGACGAGGCCGATGCCGATCACCTTGCCGGTCAGCAAGCGCAGCGGTCGCACCGCCGCAAGCAGCACTTCGATCACGCGGCTCGACTTCTCCTCGACCACACCCGTCAAGATCCACGCACCGTACTGGCTGAGCAGTACATAGGTCAGGATCAGCCCGTACAGGGTCGTCGTCCGCCGCGTGCTGTTGTGCGTCGGATGCAGGCTCTCGATCGGCAGCGGTGCCGGATGCGCCAGGACCGCAGCCTGAGCCGGCGAGATGTGGGCGGCTTCCAGACCTGCCTGCAGTGCGATGGTGCCGGCGAGCGCGCGGGCGAGCAGTCCGGTTGTCGAGGTTGCCGATCCCGAGCTCTTCACGATCACCCGCTGCACACCGAGCACGACGAGCGAGACGCGCCCTGCGTCGAGGTCACGGGTGGCGGTGGTGAGATCCGGCTCGTCACGCAGCGCCACGGTCGTGCCGAGTGGCGGGCCGAGCGCGACGGCGGCCGCACGCTCCGGCGGCGACAGCGTGCCGACGACCCCGACCGTTTCGGTGGAGTGATGCCCACGGCGCAGCACCGGGATGACGACGCCGGCCGCAACGGCCAGCAGGATGATCGCCGTCGCGACGCGGAACGTGCGCCCGCGCGTTCGCTCGCGCACTTCGCGCGCGACGACTAGTGACACGTCGCTGCGCGGTTGCAACCGCAGTGTCAACCGTGCACGCGCGGTTGCGCCCGAACGCGGACGCGGCCGCAGCCGCTGCCGCAGCCGCACGGCTATGAAGACCAGAGCCGCGGCAAGAACGACGTAGCGGAGTGCGTTCATGCCGCGTGCACGGCTTCGCGGAAGACCTCGGACAGGCGGCGGCGCTCGAAACCGAACTGCAGCACCGGTCCCGCCTGCATCGCAGTGCGCAACACCGATTGCGGGTCAACATCCTCGTCCAGCACGAGCCGCACCAGTCCGGCGTCGACGCGCGAGACCTGCACGCCGGCCATCGCGGCCGCCCACCGCCCCGCGGCATCACCTTCGACCTTGACGACGAGACGTCGCCGGCCGGCGCTCGCGAGATCGTCGACGTGGCCACTCGCGACCAGCCGTCCACGATCGATGATCGCGACGGACTCGCACAAGTCCTCGACGAGATCGAGCTGGTGACTCGAGAACAGCACGCAGCGCCCTTCGTGCGCCTGCTCGACAAGCACCTGGCTGACCGCGTCGATGCCGACCGGATCAAGGCCGGACAGCGGCTCGTCGAGGATGAGTGCGTCCGGTTCGTGCACGAGCGCTGCGGCGAGTTGAACGCGCTGCTGGTTGCCGAGCGAGAGCGTCTCCACTCGGCTCTGTTCGCGGTCGGCCACGCCGAGGCGCTCGAGCCAGTGCCGCGCCGACGCCAGCGCATCCGGCGCCGACCTGCCGTGCAGCTGCGCGAGGTATTGCAGCTGTTCGCCGACGAGCATGCCGGGGTACAAACCGCGCTCCTCCGGCATGTAGCCGAATCGGCGCCACGCTGCCCGATCGATCCCGCGGCCGTGCCAGCGAACCTCGCCGGCCTCGAGCCGGACGAGTCCGAAGAGCGCGCGCATCGCGGTGGTCTTGCCTGAGCCGTTCGGGCCGAGGAACCCGAACACCTCGCCGGCGGGCACCGTGAACGACAACCCGTCCAATGCGACGACGCTCCCGAAGCGGCAGCGCAACCCGTCGAACTCGAGCGTCACGCCGGCGCCCTAGCGCTGCACCGGTACACACGCCTCGACGGCGGCGACCAGCCCGTTCGCGTAGGTCTGCTCGTCGGCTACGTCGAGCCCGACCTGTCCCGCGCTGTTACCGCCGGCCTCGTTGTAGATCCACGGGACGTGTGAAAGCAACTGAACGATCCAGATGTCGCCGGCGGGCAGGCCACGCGAGCCGAGGTCATAGCCGGTGTTGCCCATCAGCGCGACGGACGTGTGCTGCGTGGCCGCGCGATAGGACTGAAAGATCTGCCCGTACCGGCGACTCGTCGCGGCCACCGCGGAGTCGGTGAAGTACACCTTGGTGCCACTCGGTGTCTCGCGATAGTCGCCGACGCTCTGGTAGTAGACGGTGTTGTTACCCGCGTCGAAACCGATGCCGCCGTTGGAGCCGGCCTGGTCGTGGATGCTCAAGGCGAGCGCCGCGCGCGCGGCGTTGGCGATCGCCGCGCGCTGGCCGAGTGACGTCGGAGTCGTCAGCGTCGGCTTGGTCATGATCACCCGGTAGCCGGCAGCGATCAGCTTCGCGCGCACGAGTTCGGCGACGGAGTAGACATCGCGCATCTCCGGTTCGTTCTCGTAGTCGGACACGTCGAGCCCGGTTGCCGGATCGGTCGCGTGGACGGTGACGCTGTGCCCGGGGTCGATGACGATCAGCGGCCCGCTACCCGCTGGCAGATTCACCGTCGCTGTCGTCGGCGGTGCCGGTGCGCTCGAGTGCACGTGCGTCGCAGGAGTGCTCGACGGGGGCACGCTGGTTGTCTTGTGCGGTGACGTGGTATTTGCGGCGAATGTCGGCAGCGCGGCCGACTGTGTCGCGATCGCGCTCGGTGAGCCGCTCGTCGTCGCGCCGCATGCGGTCAGCACAATCACGGTGACGGTGCACGCGGCAGCAGCGCATCCGCGCGCAAATACGGGCCGCTGCACCCGGCTACCGTACCGAGCCGTCGATCGGCTCTTGATCGACAGCCGCACGGCGCGCCACCAGCGAAGCGGGGCACTTGGCAACGGCTGAGGTGATCCTTTTGACAGCGGCTTAACGCAGGGTGAACATTGACCGTACCGGGTGGCGGACCTCATTCCCCCTGAGCAAGCGGTCCGGTGGTGCAGGGTCCGGCCCGCTACATCCCTCCCGTTAGCGGGCCGAATCCCACTTCTGGGGTTGTCACTGCTCTCCGACGCGGCGAAGCAGCGCTACGAACTGCCTACGTTCGGCCGCCGACAATGCGGCGAGCAGCTCGTCCTGAACACCGGCCACGATCTTGTCGAGCATCGCAAGCCGACGTCGCCCCGCCGCCGTGATCGAGACGATGTTGCGCCGGCGGTCGGCAGGATCGACGGCGCGTCGGACCAAGCCCTGCGCGTCGAGTTCGTCGAGCGCGCCGGTCACGTCACTGCGGTCGATGCCGGTCGATCTGCCCAGCTCGATCTGGCTCGCGCGACCCCACTCGTCCAGCGCCGCGAGCAAGCGATAGTGATAGCCACGCAGCCCGGCACCGTTCGCCTCGAAGCGCTCGTTGAGCAGCGCGGACGACCGCGCGTATGCGCGGCCGATCAGCCAGCTGGGCCGATCACGGACCCGAGACGGCGCCGTCGCCGGCAATGCGTGTGGATCGCCCATGCCGAGCAGTGTATCCGTTGGCGCTGCCAACGACTCGCCGACGACTCGCTTGTCGCAGCACGGCGAAGGACACGTACCGACATGCCTTCCCGTCCGCCTGCGTTACGTAACGGTTAGACGCCCGCACAGCACGGGTAGCTATCAAGCGCCGCACCGACGCGGCAGCTCATTGTCGGAGGTAACGATGGCTCTCCTGCTCGCAGTGTTGTTGTTGGCGCTGGTGTTTGCGGGCGCGGGATTCGCGCTGCACGTGCTGTGGATCGTTGCTGTCGTCATCGCAGTTCTGTGGCTCGCGGGCTTCTTCTTCCGCGGCGCGGACTCGGCTCGCTGGTACCGCTGGTAGCTGAGCCGGTCTCGACCAGGTAATGACATGAAGACCTTCTCGGTAGACGTGCGCCACGACGGCGATCGGTACGTGTTGCATGCCCGCGGCGAGATAGACGTCGAGCACGCAGCCGATCTGCACTCGATCGGGATGCTCGCAATCTCGTCCGCGCTCGATGCGTCGCCGATCGTCATCGACCTGAGCGACGTGGAGTTCATGGACTCGACCGGTTTGGGGGCGTTGGTCGCGATACGCAACGCCGCGCAGGAGTCAGGCCGCGAGGTGCACCTGCGCCGGCCGAGTTCCCGCGTGCAACGGCTGCTGAAGATCACCGGCATGGACAACGTGTTCGCGATCGACGATCCGATGGAGGACGACACCGTCGGCGACGCGACTCCTGCGCCGTAGCGGTCGTGCCCGAGGAACGCACCGATCGGAGCACGTCGCTCGCCGACGAGGACTGGGACGCGCGCGAGCGCAACGAGACCCCGATGGAGCGCCTCGACCGCAACTGGACCGACCTGTTGCAGGAACTGCGCGTACTGCAGACGGGCGTGCAGTTCCTGACCGGCTTCCTGCTCACCTTGCCGTTGCAGGTGCGGTTCACGACGCTGTCGACCGGACAGGACGTCGTCTATCTCGCGACCGTCGCGAGTGCCGTGCTCGCGACCGGGCTGTTCGTCGCACCAGTGAGCGTGCACCGGGCGCTGTTCCGCCAGCACGCGCGGCGGGCGACGGTCGAGGCGGCGAACACGCTGCTCAAGTGCGGTCTGGTGCTGCTCGCGCTGGCGATCGTCGGTGTGGCCACGCTGATCTTCAGCCTGGTGAGCGGAACTGCCGCGGCGTCGGTCGCGGCAGTGGCCGCCGCCGCGATGGTCGTGCTGCTGTGGCTCGTGCTGCCCCGGCACCTGGGCAACACCCGCCAGTGATCGATTGAGATCAGTCAGGCGACTGGTGGCGGCGAACTCGCCAGGTTGGTCGCCGTCCCCGACGAGGCGGGTTGGCCCGTCGGGCTGGACGGCGGCGGCGTCGAAGGCGCCGGCGTTGTGCTCGTGGGCGTCGGCGTCGGACGCGCCGACGTCGTCGGCGCGGCATGAGTCGTCGGCGCGGACGATCGCGGCGTGCTCTGCGTGACGCGGCCGACCGTGGCGGCCGGTGCGGGAGCGACGCTGCCCGCCGTGCTCGGCCGCGGCGCAGTGTGGGTGCCGGCGGGGGTCGTGGAGGGCCCCGTGAGCGCCGGCGGGACGCGCCCGCCGAGCGAGCCGGCCACGGCGAAATATCCGGCCACGCCGATCACCGTCGCCAACAGAGCGCAGAGCGCGACCAGCCACCCGCTTCTGCGTCGCCGCGGCACACCCTGCTCGTTCGCGGGCTCGTTCTCGTCAGCCAACTCGTGCTCAACCGCCGCCCCAGCGCGGCTGACGGGCAGCGGTGCGATCACCTCGGTCGCCGCGCCCGTCGTGTCCTCGGCCTGCAACGTACGTGCGATCTCATCCGACGTCGGTCGCGCACCCGGGTCAGCCGCGGTCATCGCGGTGAGCAGCGCAGGCCACGGCACGGGCAGGTGCGCAGGGACGGGGGCGGCCGCCGTGCCGGTCAACGCCTCGAGCAGCACCCGGCCAAGGCTGTAGACGTCCGCCGGTGGGCCGACGCGCGAGCCGTGCGCCTGCTCGGGCGCGAGATACGACGCGGTGCCCAGCGTGACGTTGCCGCCGGTGATCGACGCGGCGTCCAGCAATCGCACGATCCCGAAGTCGGACAGCCGGGCGCGCGGGGCGCCGTCTCCCGACACCCCGTCCGAGCCGAGCAGCACGTTCGCCGGTTTCACGTCGCGGTGCACCATGCCGTGTGCATGGATGTAGGCGAGCGCGTCGGCGAGCTGTGCGCCGATGGTCCGCGCGATCGCCTCGGGCAGCGGACCACCCTCCAGCCGCTCCGCCAAATTGGGCCCGTCGACCAACTCCATGACGAGGTATGCGGGTTGCTCGTCCAGCGAGGCGTCGAACAGCCGCACAAGATGCGGGTGGCCGAGCTGAGCCAATGCATGCAACTCGTGAGCGCGCCGTTCGATCTCACCGGCGTCCGGCGCCGAGCCGGGGTCAGCCGCGGCAAAGACCTTGACGGCGACGTCGCGTCCGAGCAGCTCGTCGTGCGCGCGGAACACGTCGGCTGCACCGCCGGAACCGAGCCGATCGGTGATCCGATAGCGTCCGCCGACGACCCATCCGGCGGTGTGCGTCACGTCTTATCGATACCCGCCGACCGACGCTTGCAATCGGGTCGGTTCCCGCTAGCGCACACTGCCGCGGCCCGCCCGCCCGAGCTGCGCGGACCGGCGCGACGCCGCCGCCGATGCGACGCTGGCGCTCGCCCGCGCCACCCCCGCGCGCGAGAGCGCCTGCATTGCCGCGTGTGCCGCCCGCACGGCGTGATCCGGGGAGCCGGCAACGCGGCCAGTGATCTGTTCGCGCAACACGCGCAGTTCGGACAGCCGCTGCTCCGCGCAGGCGCGCCGGGCTCGGGCACGGGTACCAGGGTCCAGCGGCAGGCGGATCGCTGCGGTCACTTGAGCAGAGTTCCCACGTGAGGGTCTGTCCAAGCAGGGTTCGCGCGTGCTGCGATATACGAGGCGGCCAGAACCGACGGGCGTCCTTCTCAGGGGGTGCGATGCACCGGAACCTGATCGTGATCGGAGCGTCCGCGGGCGGGGTCGAGGCGCTTCGCGCATTGGTCGCCGAGCTGCCGGCGGATCTCCCCGCCTCGGTTCTCGTCGTCTTGCACGTCCCGGCGTACGGGGGCAGCGTGCTGCCGGCGATCCTGACCCGCTCAGGGCCGTTGGCCGCACGGCACCCCGTGTCGGGTGAGCCGCTGCCGACCGGTCAGATCCTGGTCGCGCCGCCGGATCACCATCTGGTGGTCCACGACGGCGCCGTCACCGTGACCCGCGGGCCGCACGAGAACGGCCACCGGCCGGCGATAGACGTGCTGTTCCGCTCCGCCGCTCGCGCGGAGGGTTCCCGGGTCATCGGCGTGGTGCTGTCCGGCGTCCTCGACGACGGCACCGCGGGGTTGGTTGCGATCACGCGCCGTGGCGGCGTCACGATCGTCCAAGACCCCGATGAGGCGCTGTACCCGGGTATGCCGTTGAACGCGATCGAGCATGTCGATGTCGATTACGTCGCGACCGCGCAGCAGATCGGAAAGTTGTTGATCGGGCTCTGTGCCGCTGAGATCGACCATGTCGAGACACCGGCGTCCCACCTGATGGGGATGGAGGCGGATGTCGCGATGGTGGACGACGACGCGCTGAACGATCCGGACCGGCCCGGCGTCCCGTCGGGATTCTCGTGTCCGGACTGCAACGGGGTGCTGTGGGAGATCCGTGACGGCGACCTGCTGCGCTACCGGTGCCGCGTGGGCCATGCGTGGTCGGCCGAGAGCCTGTTCGGCGAGCAAGCCCAACAACTCGACGGCGCGTTGTGGATGGCGTTGCGCGGTCTCGAGGAGAAGGCGGCATTGGCGCGTACGCTCGCGAACCGGGCGCAGGAACGCGGCAACCTGCTGAGTGTCAAGCGCTTCGAGGAGCAAGACAGGGAGTGCACGCGGGCGGCAAGTCTGATTCGCTCCATGTTGGAGGCGCACGTCGGCATACACGACGACGCCGGAGTTGCCCGCTGAGCCGAACGGAGATGGCCTGAGAAATGCCGTCGGAACCAGACCGACCGGCGAAACGACCGGCACCACGCCCGGTTGAGACTCGCGACCCCACCTTCGAACGGCTGCTGGCGTATCTGAAGGAGAGCCGCGCCTTCGACTTCACCGGCTACAAGCGGACGAGCCTGATGCGGCGGGTCAAGCATCAGATGAACCAAGTCGGTATCGACGACTTCGACGAATACCTCGACTACCTGCAGGTGCACCCCGATGAGTTCACCTCGCTGTTCAACACGATCCTGATCAACGTCACCAGCTTCTTCCGCGACGAGGAGGCGTGGACGTACCTGCAGGAGAGCGCGCTGCCTGCATTGCTCGCGGACATCGGCGACCAGCCGATCCGGGTGTGGAGCGCCGGCTGCGCCACGGGCCAGGAGGCATACAGCCTGTCCATGGTGCTCGTCGAGGCGCTCGGCGCTGCCGAGTTCCGGCAGCGGGTGAAGATCTACGCGACCGACGTCGACGAGGACGCGCTCACGATCGCGCGCCAGGCGACATACACGGACAAGGAGTTGGGCGGCATCCCCGAGGGGTTCGTCGAGAACTACTTCGAACCCGTCAACGGCCGCCATGCGTTCCGCAAGGACCTGCGGCGCAATGTCATCTTCGGACGCAACGACCTGGTGCAGGACGCGCCGATCTCACGCATCGATCTGCTCGCGTGCCGCAACTCGCTCATGTACTTCAACGCCGAGACGCAGACGCGAATCGTGTCGCGTCTCGGGTTCGCGCTGAAGCCGGATGGGCTGCTCTTCCTCGGCAAAGCCGAGATGCTGCTCAACCACACAGCGACGTTCGAACCGCTCGATCTCAAGCGACGGTTCTTCCGCAAGGTGTCGGGAGGCCACGCCGTGGAGATCATCCCGCCTAACGGCACGCCTTCTGTCGTACGTCGCCACGACCTCGCGGACGACGTCCTGGCGCTGCGTACCGAAGCGTTCATGACGAGCCCGGTCGCACAACTCGTCGTCGACGCCGACGACAAGCTGTCGCTCGTCAATCACCGCGCCAGCACGCTGCTGGCATTGAGCGAACGCGACCTCGGCCGTCCGTTCCACGACCTCGAAGTCAGCTTCCGGCCTGCCGAGTTGCGCTCGCACCTGGCCGCCGTGCGCGAATCACACTCCACGGTGTGGTTGCGTGACATCGACTGGCATCGCTCGGCGCACGAGCGGCTGGTCGTCGACATCCAGCTCGTACCGTTGCTCGACGCGCGCGCCCGCATGCTCGGCGTCGCGATCATGTTCAACGACGTGTCGCGGTTCCGTCAGTTGCAGGACGAGCTCGAGACGACCAACCGCCAGCTCGAGACGGCCTACGAAGAGCTGCAGTCGACCAACGAGGAGCTCGAAACGACCAACGAGGAACTGCAGTCAACCGTCGAAGAGCTCGAGACGACCAACGAAGAGCTGCAGTCGACCAACGAAGAACTCGAGACCATGAACGAAGAGCTGCAGTCGATGAACGACGAGCTGCAGTCGACCAACGACGAACTGCGCGACCGCACCACCGAGATCACGTCGCTCAACACGTTCATGGAGTCGATCCTCGGCAGCCTCGGCTCGGCCGTGGTCGTCGTCGACCGCGACATGCTCGTGCAGGTGTGGAACCGCCAGGCCGAGGATCTGTGGGGATTGCGCGAGGACGAGGCCGTCGGCAGCAATCTGCTTGGCCTGGACAGCGGCCTGCCGACCGAGCAGATCAAGTCGGTCGTCCGCGAGGTGATCTTCGACGGCAGCGATGGCGCCGAGCGCGTGTTCGAAGCGGTCAACCGCAAGGGGCGCCCCGTCGTGCTGCGCGTGACCGTGACCCCGTTGCGCGCACAGGAGGAGGACAACGCGGAAGGCGCGTTGTTGTTGATGGAGCCGACGCCGGACGCCTCCTAGCGTCCGCGCACGAGCGACGCCGGGTCCTCGCCGGTCTCGTTCACCCACAACGCGATGTAACGCAGCTTGCGGTGCGAGCGCTGCGACGCGACTACGAGCATGTCGAACGCCCGCGCCGCGCTGACCCGGTGCCGCTCCATGAGGATGCCGACCGCGCGTCCGATCTCCTCACGCGTCGACAGTCCCATGCGCAGGTTCGCCTCGAGTTCGACGTGGAACAGCGCGATCGCGGCGTGCGTTGCGAATACGGACGCGATCGTTTCGGCGTCGTTGTCGAACGCGGCCGGCGCGTGCGCATAGAGGTTGAGCGCGCCGAGAATCCCTTTCGTCGTCATCAGCGGGACGGCGAGCACGCTGCGTATGCCCAACTCGGACGCCTTCGTCGCAAACTCCGGCCACCGCTCGTCATCGCGCAGGTCGTCGACGCGCGACCAGTCGATCGGGCCGGCCTCGTCCCAGGCCGGGACCACGTGGCGGGTCAGCAGGTCGTTCATCTCCGACGAGACCCAGGTCCTCGGATGCACACCGTTGGTCACTGAGCCGATCGGG
>DATGFB010000243.1:0-5579 GCA_035309605.1 Jatrophihabitantaceae bacterium | reverse complement strand
CGTCCACCCGTATTCGTTGCTGTCGTTCGCAGAATGCTCCTGGCGACCTGCGGTCAGCGCGAACGACGCACGCCGCGAGTACGCGCGGCACGTCGTCGCAATGTCGACGCAGGTCGTACGCGAACGAAATCACGCTGTCGTCGTCGATGGTTCAGCCGTCGTCGGACGCGCACTGCCGGTGCTCGCGGACATGTCGACGATCGTGGACCTGCTCGTCGTCGCCGCCGACGCCAGGGACCAAGGCACCTGCCTCGCGCCCGCCGTCGCCCGCCGCACTGCCTGCCCGGTCGTGATCGTGCCGGCGTCCCGACCCGCCGCCGACGCACGGCCGGTCGGGCTGCTCGTCGAGATGCACGACCTGCCGGCCACCGCCGTCGAGTTCGCATTCGAGGAAGCCGCGCGTCGTGGCGCCGAACTCGTCGTGTCCGAACCGGTCGGTACCAGGCCCAGCGGCTTGCCCGTCTGCGACGACGACATCTCGGCCTGGGAGCGCGTCGCGGATGAGACGCTGTCGGCCGACCTGGCGGCCTGGCAGGAGAAGTACCGCGCCGCCGGCGTGCTCGTGGAGGTGCGCCGCGAGAGTCCATCGGCCACCGCGCGGCTGCTCGAGCGGACCTGTCAGCTCGTCGTCGTGCCCCGGGGCAACGCTCGGGCGAACGGGCCGCTCGGCAGACTCGCCCGCGCCGCACTCCAGCGCGCCGCCTGCCCGGTGGTCGTCGTCCCCGACGCGCGCGCGCCTCGGTCCGTCACGCCGAGCCCGGCGTAGCGAGCGCGAGCAGGGTCTCCATCTCGGCGCGAATGCCGCACACCACGGCGTCCAGGTCGTGGACGTGGTCGCGGTCGGCCGAGATGCCGACGTACAAGGTGTCGCAGTACGACATGATCGCGACTCCGACGCGTAGCCGGTCGGCGATCGGCACGTACGGATACAACGAGCGCATGCGTCTCCCCGCGAAGTAGAGCGGCTCACGCGGCCCGGGCACGTTCGTCACCACGGTCGTGACGAATCGTTGCGGAATCCGGAACAGCCCGCTCAAGCCGTACGCCAGCACGGGACCCGGGACGAGCGCAGCGGCGTCGACGACGAGCTCGCCGGCCTGTGCCTCACCACTTCGCTTGAGCCGATCCAGTTGTCTGCGCACGGCAGCCAGCCGTGACAGCGTGGTCGGTTCGTCGACGGGTAGCTCGGCAACGACGGCACTGACCTGGTTGTTGGGTCGATCGTGCTCGGTGGCGACTCGAACCGAGACCGGGACCAGCGCGCGCACGGACCCGTGCACGGGCGGTTCGCCCTGTGCCTCGAGTAGGTCGCGCAGCCCGCGAGTGACCGCTGCGACCACGACGTCGTTCACGGTCCCGCCGAGCGCGTGCCGGACGGTGCGGACGTCCGCCAACGGGATCGTGCACCGCGCCCACGTCCGCGTGGGAGCCAGGGTGCCCGTCAACGACGACTTCGCCGTGGGATGGGCGAGCAAGCCGAAGTCGAGCAGCCCGTGCAGGCGCAGCGCCATACCCCGCGCAGTCCGCTTCGGCCGCCGGATCGCGTCGCGCACGGATGCGACGACGGCACCCGGCGCGACCGCGGGCACGGCCGCCGCGGCGACCAGCCGCGCGAAACCTGGTGCTGCCCGCGGCTGCCATCCCACGGGTGAGGGCCGGATCGCGTCCGCGCTGCGGTCGAACACCGCGTCCATCAACCCGGCGCCGGCGATGCCGTCGACCATGCAGTGATGCACCTTGCTGACGATCGCCCAGCGTCCGTCGGCCAGGCCTTCGACGACCCACATCTCCCACAACGGGCGGTCACGGCGCAGTCGTTGCGACATCAGCCGGCCGACGAGCACGTCCAGGTCGTGCTCCGAGCCTGGCCGGGGCAGTGCGGTCCGGCGCAGGTGGTAGCTCAGGTCGAACGACTGGTCGTCGACCCAGATCGGGCGGCCGATCCGCAACGGCAGCTCGCGCACGACCTGGCGGTACCGCGGCAGGGCGGGCAGCTTCGCCGCGATCACCTCGCCGAGTTCGGCCGGGCTGGGCGGCGGCCCGTCGAGGACGGCCAGCGACCCGATGGTCAGCGCCGTCTCCGGCGTCTCGATCCGCAGGAACGCAGCATCCAGGTCGCCCAGTGCCTCCATCCCCGTAGTCCACCGCTGCGCACCACGGCCGGGGCAGGGCATTTGGTCCTTCGTAGCGGGGGGTTTCGACTCTGCTCGGCCCGGCGAAAAGGGCGTGCACTGGAGCCGACGTGGATGAAGGGGGCAGCGATGCGAGCAGCAGAGATCATGACGCGCGACGTCGCGACGGTGCGACCCGACACCGCGGTGCGGCACGCGATCGAGCTGATGGCAGAACACAGCTGCACGTCGCTGCCCGTCCTCGACGACGACGACCGCGTCGTGGGCATCGTCAGCGAGGTCGATCTGTTGCGCGACCGCATGCCGCACGATCCGCGCAGCCACCTGCGCCGGGACGATTCCCCGCAAGACGATCCGGCCCGCCTCGTCCGTGACGTCATGCGGGACACCGTGGTGTGCATGCCCGCCACTGCCGACAGCGCCGACCTCGCCGAAGTGATGCTGACCAACAACATCCGTGCGGTCCCGATCGTGGATGGCGCCATGCTCGTCGGCATCGTCAGCCGGCGCGACGTGCTGCGCACGCTGCTGCGGGATGACAAGGCGATCGCCACCGAAGTCGCGCGGCGCCTCGAGGACTACGCAGGAACACCGCATCGCTGGGACGTTCAGGTGCAGGACGGCATCGTCGGCATCTACGGCAGCTTCTCCTCCGACGAGTCACACATCGTCGAGGTCCTGGCCCACGCCGTGCCAGGAGTCGTTCGGGTGCATTGCCATCACCGATGGGCACCGTGAGCAGTGCTGGAGGAGCCATGAACGCCCAAGCGGTCATTGTCGGAGTGGACGGCTCGCCACGCAGCGACGCGGCAGTCGTGTGGGCGGCTGACGAAGCGGCTACCCGCAATGCGCACATGCTGATCGTGCACGCACTCGATACGAACGGCATGGGTCTGTGGTCGACATCGCGGGCCATGCGCGAGGACCTGCGCCAAGTCACCGAACCCCTGGTGGACAGAGGCATCGCACTCGTGCACGACCGGCAGCCTGCGGTCGTCGTTCGCGGCCGCGTTCTCGTCGGATCGCCGACCCGGATCCTCACGTTGCTGTCGCACAACGCGCAGCTGGTAGTCGTGGGGCGCGACGGATGCGGCGCGTTTGAGTGGCCGTGGCTGGGCAACCTGCCCGAGCGCCTGCTCGCGCATGCGACCTGTCCCGCCGTGGCGGCCGGAGCTTTGGTCAGCGCAGCACCGCGCCATCACGTCGACCGCGTCGTCGTGGGATGCGCGAACGACGAAATCGACGCAGCGACACTGCAGTGGGGTTTCGAATACGCCGCAGCACACGACGTGCCGCTACTCGCCGTGCACGCGGTGCACCAGCCGGCCGGTTTCGTGCTGCCGGCCGCCACTGCATCCGGGTATGACGTCGCCGTCATCGAGGCCGAACGCGACCTCGACAAGGCGATCGACGAGTGGAGCGAGCAGTACCCGTCGGTCGACGTGACGCGGCTGGCCCGCACCGGGCCGGCGCGCGAGGTCGTCGTCGCGGCGTGCGGAACGCACGACCTGCTCGTCCTCGGTCATCATCACCACACGGCGCTCGCGCCGCGGCAGCTCGGGGTGCACGCCACCGGTGTGTTGCGTGCCGCGACGTGCTCGGTCGTTGTCGTCCACCCGAGCCGTATCCGTGCAGAGCACGCGGAGTGAGACCGCGACGGCGGCGTCGCGGCGGCTGACCGGGCTGACCGACGCCGAGGTCGCCGAGCGAATCGCGGCCGGCCGCACGAACGCGATCGGCGTTCGTACCAGCCGCAGCGTGACCGAGATCGTCCGGGCCAACGTGCTCACGATCTTCAACGGACTGCTCGCCACGCTGTTCGTCCTCACCTTGCTGACCGGCAGGTGGCAGAACGGCCTGTTCGGTGGCGTGATCATCGCGAACGCCGCAATCGGCATCGCGCAGGAGATCCGCGCCAAGCGCACGCTCGACCGGCTCGCCGTCCTGAATGCACCCCAGGCACGCCTGATCCGCGACGGCGTCGAGATCAGCGTGCCGATCGCCGACGTCGTCCAGGACGACCTGGTCGACGTCCGCACCGGTGATCAGATACCGGCGGACGGGGACGTGACGATAAGCGACGGGCTCGAGGTCGACGAGTCGCTGCTCACCGGCGAGTCGGAACCGGTCGCGAAACAGCCGGGCAACCTCGTCCGATCCGGCTCGATCGTCGTATCGGGGCACGGCAGGTTCGAGGCCACCGCCGTGGGCCCGGATGCGTACGCAGTGCGCCTCGCCGCCGAGGCGAAGCGGTTCGCCCTCACCCGTTCGGAGTTGATGGCGGGAACGAATCGGTTGCTGCGCTGGATATCGGTGCTGATGCTCGTCGTCGGGCCGCTCCTGTTGTGGAGCCAGTTCCGCGCGCCGGACAACCACGGCTGGCAGGACGCGGTGACCGGCACCGTCGCCGCCCTTGTCGGCATGGTGCCCGAGGGCCTCGTGCTCTTGACCAGCCTCGCGTTCATGATTGCGACGGTCACGCTTGCACGCCGTCGCACACTCGTCCAGGAGCTGCCCGCCGTCGAGGGCCTCGCCCGCGTCGACGTCGTCTGTCTCGACAAGACCGGCACGCTGACGTACGGCGACATCGAGTTCGACGAACTGCAGCTGGTAGGCGAGGCGTCGCGCGACGATGTGCACGCTGCCCTGGCCATGCTCGGCGATGCGGCCTCTTCCAACGCGGTGTCGGTCGAACTCGCCCGGGTGTTCGGCCCTGCGATGTGGTCGCGCGATCACAGCGTGCCGTTCTCGTCGGCGCGCAAGTGGGCTGCAGCGGCATCGTCAGGGCGCGGGACGTGGGTGCTCGGCGCGCCGGAGATCGTGCTTCCCGAGGCCCCGCCGCACGTGCGCGAGGCCGTGGCCGAACGTGCTGAGCAGGGCAGTCGCGTCCTGCTCCTCGCTGTCGCCGACGACATGCTCGAGCTCCAGACGGTACTGCCGCCGGGACTTGCCGCAGCGGCACTCGTCACGTTCGCCGAGCGCATTCGCGACGACGCGGCAGCGACGCTCGAGTACTTCGCGGCCGAGGGCGTCGCGCTCAAGGTCATCTCGGGCGACAACCCGCGCACGGTCGGCGCCATCGCAGCGCGCGTGGGGGTGCCCGGCGTGTTCGGTCCCGACGACGCCGTCGATGCGCGCACGCTGCCCGACGACATCACCGAGCTGGCGGACGTCCTCGAACACGCAAGTGTGTTCGGTCGCGTCTCGCCGCACCAGAAACGTGCGATGGTCGCGGCGCTGCAGTCGCGTGGGCATGTGGTCGCGATGACCGGTGACGGCGTGAACGACGCGCTGGCGTTGAAGGACGCCGACATCGGCGTGGCGATGGGCGGTGGCTCCGCAGCGACGCGTGCGGTTGCGCAGCTCGTGCTGCTCGACGACCGATTCGCACACCTGCCCGAGATCGTCGCCGAGGGCCGCCGGGTCACCGCGAACATCGAACGCGCA
>DATGFB010000242.1:0-5816 GCA_035309605.1 Jatrophihabitantaceae bacterium | reverse complement strand
GCGGCGGCGAACAGCCAGGCCGTCCCGAACCGGCGTCGCAGGCTTAGTCGGGCAACACGTCGTGCGCGACGAGGTAGTCGCGCAACTGCTCGATCATCGGCAACGTGTCCAACTCCGCGCGCGACACCCAACGGACTTCGGCCGCGTCGTCGCCGGCCTGCAGCGCGCCGGCGGCGACAGAGCATTCGTAGTCGACGATGTCGTACACCACTCCGGGCGGGCCGGCCCGTGAGACCCGACCCAGCTCGCGGCTGATGACTACGTCCAGCCCGGTCTCTTCCCGCACTTCCCTTATGCACGCGTCCCGTGTCGACTCGCCGTCGAGACAACGCCCGCCCGGCACCGTCCACAATCCGCGCCCTGGGTCGTGAGCCCGGCGCACTACGAGCAGCCGCCGCGCCCCGTCGAGCACGACCGCTCCAGCACACCGTTGCGTTGACGGCACCGCGCAAACTCCTCTCCGCGTGTCGGCGCGGCTCCCCGGGTCCGGCCGATTCGCGCGGTATGAATGGTTGCAGCCGTGTGCCGCGATGGCACGCGCCCGTGCGATCTGGAGGACGCCGCCGTGAAGCTGGTTGCCATCGGCGCCGTCGTGGTCTTCCTGGTCTTCTACATCATGACCTCGCCGGACCAAGCCGCACACATCGTGCACCACGGATGGAGCACCGCCGTCAGCGTCGCGCACGGCATCGGCAACTTCGTCAACAAGCTCGCCTCATAGGCCCGCCGCATGCCGGCGTTGTTGCCATCCGAGTTGCCCGTGCTCGGCGTGGCGCGCCATCACTGGGTGGTGCTGTTCCGGCGTCCGCACCTCGTCATGCTGATCGCGCTCGTGGTGCTGTTCGCGGCCGCGGTGTTCAAGCCCAACCCGATGGCACTGCTGTTCCTGCTTGTGCTCGTGTCGATGAGCTTCGTGCGCGTGCAGACGTGGCGCGCCGAGCAGATCATCCTGACCCGCCGCCGCATCATCCGCGTCACCGGCGTACCGGAGACGACGACCAGCGAGGCGTCGCTTCGGCTGGATCGCATCTCCGGCGCGGTGCTCGTGCAAACCGTGCCCGGCAAGCTGTTCAACTACGGCACCCTCGAACTCGAGGCACCAGGTCAGCATCCGGACGTGCGCGTGTTGACCAAGATCGCACGCCCGCACGTGTTCTACGAGCAGTTGCGCCGGGTGATCTTCGGCAACGCCACCGACATAGATCCGAACGACGTGCCCACGCCTCCGATCGTCGAGTCCGACACCGAACCGCTGCCGTTCTTCTTCGAACGCCGCCCGCCGGGCCCGCGGCTGCGCTGATCAACGCGCCGAAACGTACTGTCAGCGGCGTGCGCATCGATCTGCACACGCACTCGACGGCCTCGGACGGAACGGACACGCCGGCCGAGTTGGTCATGCGTGCCGCGCATGCCGGTCTCGACGTCGTCGCGATCACCGACCACGACACGACCGCGGGGTGGGCCGAGGCGGCCGCGGCCGCACCGGACGGGTTGACCGTCGTGCCCGGCGCGGAGTTCTCGTGCGTGCACGTCACCGGAACCGGCCGCCGCATCAGCCTGCACGTCCTGGGTTACCTGTTCGACCCCGCCGACGCCGCACTGCGCGACGGACGGGCCCGGCTGCGCGACAGCCGTGTCGTGCGCGCCCGCAAGATCGTCGACCTGCTGGCCGCCGACGACTATCCGATCAGCTGGCCGCAAGTGGAGCAGCTCGCGGGTACGGCGGCGGTCGGCCGTCCACACATCGGCCGCGCGCTCGTCGAGTCGGGAGTCGTACCCGATGTCGACACGGCGTTTCGCACGCTGCTTTCGTCGCGGCACCCGTACTACGTCCCGAAGGACGACCTGCCCGTGCTCGAGGCGGTGCGCATGATTCGCGCTGCAGGCGGGCTGCCGGTGTTCGCGCATCCGTTCGCTCGCCGCCGCGGCCCGGTCGTCGATGCGGACGTGATCGCGACGATGGCGGCGGCCGGCCTGGTCGGCATCGAGGTCGATCATCCCGACCAGGACGCCGACGACCGTGCCGAGGCGGCCGGAATCGCCCGCGAACTCGACCTCGTCGCGACGGGATCCTCCGATTATCACGGCACGAACAAGACCGTCGCGCTCGGCGAGTGCGCGACCTCGCCCGAGGCGTACGCGCAGTTGCTCGAACGGCGGCTCGACGCGCCGCCCGCGTGACGCCTAATCGTCGGAGCCTGCGCCTACGGTGATGGCGTGACGACCGGCGCGCCCGTGCAGCAATTGCTGGCAAAGATGCCACGCCGGCTGTTCAAGTGCACCCCGTCGCGACTGGCCGCGTTCGACTGCCCGCGCAGATACCGGTTCACCTACGTCGATCGGCCCACGCCGGTGCGGGGTCCGGCGTCGGCGCACAACACGCTCGGCGCTGCGGTGCACGTCGCGCTGCACCGCTGGTGGCAGCTCGAGCGAGCGAAGCGCACTCCCGAGTCCGCCGAGCTGCTGCTCGAACGCAACTGGCAACACAACGGCTTTCGCGACGAAGCGCAATCGGAGCAGTGGCGCGCGATCGCTCAACGCTGGGTGCGTGCGTACGTCGCGCAGCTCGACCCGGCTGACGAGCCGGTCGGCGTCGAACGGTACGTCGCGACGCCGACCGAGAGCCTTGTGCTCGAAGGCCGTGTCGACCGTATCGACGCCCGCGGGGACTCGCTCGTCGTCGTCGACTACAAGACGGGCCGCAGGCCACCGACCGACGACGACGCGCGCGGTTCGCAAGCATTGGCGATGTACGTGCTCGCAGCGCGCCGCACGCTGCGCCGTGCGTGTACCCGCGTCGAGCTGCACCACCTGCCCTCGGGTGGCGTCGCTGCGTTCGAGCACACCGACGAATCGCTCGCGCGGCATCTGCAGCGCGCGCAGCAGACCGCCGACGACATCGTCGCGGCCACCGACACGCTGGCATCCGGCGCCGACCGCGACGATGTCTTCCCGGCACGTCCCACGACGAGTTGTTCGTGGTGCGATTTCAGGGCGCACTGCCCAGAAGGACGCGCGGCATCCGAGGCGCGCGACCCGTGGTCGGCGTTGCCCGATCCGACCGTGCAGTGACGACTCAGCCCGGTCCGCGGTCCGCGGCGGCGCGTGCTTTCGCGGCGCGGTAGGCCGGGCCCTCGCGGTAGCGAGCCGGCAGCACCCGCACCGCGGTGCGCAACGTGCGCAGGCCGGCCGATGCGACGAGGCCGGCGCCCGGCGCCGGTGGCAAGCGGTACATGCGTCGCGCCCACGGCGGCAGCAGCCCGACCGCGAGCGAGGACACCGTCGTCCAGCCGGCCCGGGCCGGAATTCGGTAGCGCACCGGGATCGGCAGCGGCGGCGCGATCACATACCTGGCCGCCTCTCGGGCCTCGCGCGTTCCGCGCAGCCGCGGTCGCATGCGCGCGATCGCCTCGGTCAGCTCGTCCTGCGTGTGGGGGACGAGTTCGTCCGGAACGGCGACCAGCCGCGCCGCGATCGCCTGCTCGTCGACGTAACGGTCCGTGTCCGCGGTCGACAGACCGAGGCCGCTGGCCCGCGCCGCGGTCAGGAACGAGTCGACAAGGCACAGATGCACCCAGGCCAGCTGCTCGGTATCGGTCACCCCGAGGCTCGCGTGGACGGCACGCACCCGCTCAGCGGCACGGTCGGCGGCCTCGCGCGGCGCGAACGACAGTGTCGCCACATACCCGACGGTGCGCTGTAGCCGCGCCCACGGGTCGTCCTGGAAGTTGGACGAGGAGTACAGCAGCGCCATCGCGCCGGGGTGCAGCGCCTGCAGTAGCAGTGCCCGCAGCCCACCGACCATCGACACCGGCTCACCGTGGACACGCCACGTGACGCTGTCCGGGCCGAAGTAGCCGAGGTCGGTCGACGTCATCGCATCAGGATGCACGCCAGAACTCGAGCAGCGCACGCGCGGTGGCCTGCGGATTCTCGGCAGCGGGGGAGTGCGCCGCGTCCGGGATCACGACGTACTCGGCGCGCAGCCGCTCGGCCATGTCCTTCTGCACTTCAGGCGACCATGCGTCGTCGTCCGCGCCGTGCATCACGAGCGTGCGGATGCCTGTGCCGCGCAACTCAGCGACGCGGTCGGGTTCACTGCGCAGCGCGTCGCCCATGCCTTGCAGCATTGCCGGTCGCCCGGCGAGGAAGCGCAGCTCGAGGAACGCGCCGAGGTCGGCGGGCGGTGCGACGTAGCCGGGTTCGCTCGCGAACGCCGCTTGCATCGCCGACCACACCGCGGTGAGCCCACCCGCGGGCAGCAGCGGGGCGAGTTGCTCGATTCTGCTGCGGCGCAGCCCTTCGAGCGCAGCGGGCCCGGAGCTCATGAGCACGAGATCGTCGAAGCGCTGCGGCTGCGCGATGACGGCGGCGCGCGCGACCAGCCCGCCGAACGAGTGACCCACCAGGTGCCGGACACCACCCAGTGCATCGGTGAGTTCGAGCAGCCACACGGCGAGCGCGGCCGCCGAGTAGCGCCCCGGATCGGTCGGACCGGGTGACTCGTACTGCCCTGGCAGGTCGAGGCTGACCACACGCAGCCCTGCCGCGACGAGGGTGTCGAGCACGGGCGCGAAGTCCTCCTTGCTGCCCGTGTAACCGGGAACGAGGAGCACGACCGGGTCGCCGTCGCGCCCGCCCTGCAGCGTCGCGAGCGGGCCAGACGCCACGTCGACGACGACACGCCGCGCGGAGTGCGGCGCTAGCTGGGCAGTGCTCACCGATACGCGGCCGTCGCGCTGCCGGCCACGAGCAGTCCGCGGCCGAGCGGATACACCCGGCTGCCTCCGGGCAGCGGGCCGACCGCATAGTGCGTGGCCGCCACGCCGGTGCCCGGCGTGAGCGAGTCGGCGCCGTGGCTCGTGGGCACGAGCACGATCGCCTGGTTGAGGTCGACCGGCTGGGTCAGGCTGCCCGGTAATGCGGTAACGGTCGCCGGCCCACGCGAGTCGGCGACCCAGAAGAAATCGGTCCCGGTCGACTCGATCGAGTACGTGGTGCCGCCGATCCAGATCAATTCGGCGCGCGCGGTTTCGAGGGCAGCGATGCCGCTCGTCGTGGACGCGCCGCGCAACGGCAGTGTCGCGAGCGTGGCGCCCTTCGTTGCGTCGAGCACGGTCAGGTGCGTGGCGGCCGGATCGACGACGGAGATCACCGTGTCGGCCGACGCCGGCACGGCCTTGACGTCCGGCTTGGTCCAGATGATCTGGTCGGGATTCGTCGGGTTCTTGTCGGTGTCCGCGCGGCCGGCAGTCCCGTCGCGCAACACCACCTGGTCACCGTCGAAACAGAACTTGCGCTGCCCGCAGTTCTCATGCGTGCACGTCTGACTGATCAATGCGCCCTGCGCGCCGAGGATCGCGCTGTGGATCGTGCACCCGGCGTGGTCGAACAGCCAGCGGTCGAGGCCACCGGTCGGATCGATCGCGTAGATGACGGTCGAGGAGTAGATCAACACCGTGTCGGGCAACACCGCGTAGGACGGGTGTCCCTGGATGTGCTGGATCGCCTTGCCGTCCGCGCGTGTGTCGTCCTCGTCGAGCGTGCGTTCCCACTTGCGCTGACCGGTCTGCGTGTCGAGTGTCGTCACCTCGGTGCAATCGCCCTTCTGGTCGAAGAGCGTGATTGTGTACGCCTGGTCTTCGATCACCTGACACACCGTGCGATCAGTGCGCGTGAGTGACCAGGTGACGGCGCCTGTGAGCGCGTTGCGTCCGTTCACCGTGTGCGCGGAGTACGTCACCACCGTGCCGCGGTAGTACGGCGTGCCGATCGCAGTCGCTTCGGGGGTGTGCCAGGCGAGAGTTGGTGCCGGC
>DATGFB010000241.1:0-8336 GCA_035309605.1 Jatrophihabitantaceae bacterium | reverse complement strand
TACGGACGCCATCACGCCTCGCATCGGCGACCGCTCGACAGCCTAGCGAGCGGTTCGGCGGCGCTCGCGCCGACCCGGTTGCGCGTCGTGCTCGATCTGTCGCGCAGCCGTGCGGAACCCCTTATGGCCACGGGCTGTTCGAGAGCACAGCCGGTCGTGCCCCTGTGCCCCGTGTTACCCTGGATGTAGCGAAAGGGGCTCGACAACATGACGTTCAAGGTCGGCGAGACCGTCGTTTATCCGCACCACGGGGCCGCGCTGATCGAGGCCATCGAGGAACGAGTCCTTCAGGGAGTCAAGAAGACGTATCTGCGGTTGAAGGTCGCCCAGGGCGATCTGACCGTGCTGGTTCCGGCCGAAAATGCCGAGGTCGTCGGTGTGCGTGACGTGGTCGGCCAGGAAGGTCTCGACCGCGTCTTCGAGGTGCTTCGTGCGCCGCACACCGAGGAGCCGACCAACTGGTCGCGCCGCTACAAGGCCAACGGCGAGAAGCTCGCATCCGGTGATGTGAACAAGGTCGCAGAAGTCGTGCGCGACCTGTGGCGGCGCGATCGCGACCGTGGCCTTTCCGCGGGCGAGAAGCGCATGCTGGCCAAGGCTCGGCAGATCCTCGTCAGCGAACTCGCGCTCGCCGAAGGCACCAACGAGGACAAGGCCGAGATCGTGCTCGACGAGGTGCTCGGCGAGGCCGTGGCCTGAGCGCCGAACAGACAGACGGCGGTGGCGATCCGATGATCGTCGCCGCCGTTCTCGTTGCCGGGGGTTCCGGCTCGCGGCTCGGTTCTGCCGTCCCGAAGGCGTTTGTGCCGATCGCCGGGCGGACGTTGCTCGAGCACGCGGTGTCGCGATTCCGCGACGATCCGCGCGTGCGCGACTGCGTCGTCGTCGCGCCCGACGGATGGGTCGACCAGGCGTTCGCCGCGTCGAACTGCCCCGTGGTCCCTGGCGGCTCGACGCGTCAGCTCTCGGTCGACGCCGGGCTGCTCGCGCTACCCGCCGATATCGACACCGTGCTCGTACACGACGTCGCCCGTCCGTTCGTGCCGGTCGCGGTGATCGACCGCGTCCTCGACGCGCTCGCGCGCGGGTGCGACGCGGCGGTGCCGGCCCTGCCCGTCACCGACACGATCAAGCAGGTCGACGACGACGCGAACGTCGTCGCCACCGTCGATCGTGATCGTCTCGTCGCGGTGCAGACTCCGCAGGGCTTCCGGCTCGCGGCACTCGTCGCCGCACACGAGGCAGCGCCGGACGCGTCGGCAAGTGACGACGCGATGCTCGTCGAGTCGATGGGCGGCAAGGTCGTCGTCGTTCGTGGCGACGAGGACGCGTTCAAGATCACCACTCCGCGCGACCTGCTGTTGGCCGAGGCGGTGGCCGCGCGTGGCTGACGTGCGCAGCGGCATCGGCGTCGATGTGCATCCCGTCGAGGCCGGACGGCCGTGCTGGATCGCCGGACTGCACTGGCCCGGCGACGACGGCTGCGGCGGCCACTCCGACGGAGACGTCGCCGCACATGCGGCGTGCGACGCACTGCTCTCGGCGGCGTCGCTCGGCGATCTCGGTTACGTCTTCGGTGTGGACGATCCGGTGTGGGCCGGCGCATCGGGCGCAGCCCTGCTCACCGAGGTCGTGCGCCGGGTGAACGACGCGGGTTGGTCGATCCAGAACGTCGCGGTGCAGGTAATCGGCAACCGCCCGCGTATCGGGCCGCGACGGGTAGAGGCAGAGCAGGCCCTCGGCCGGGTCGTAGGTGCGCCGGTGTCGGTGTCGGGCACGACCACCGACGGGCTGGGCCTGACCGGTCGTGGCGAAGGGATCGCGGCGATCGCGACCGCGCTGATCATCCGCGCGTAACGGGCTGAAGTGCTTGGGCCAGGTCGGCCCACAGGTCGTCGACGTGCTCGATGCCTACCGACATGCGCAGCAACGTCTCGGGCGTGCCGTAGGACGCATCGACCGAGTAGCGCGCGCGTCGTTCGATGAGCGTCTCGACGCCGCCGAGGCTCGTGGCGTACGTGATGAGGCCGACCCGTTCGCACACGCGGTCGGCGTCGTCGGCAGTGCCGGCGACCTCGAAGCTGACGATCGCGCCGAACCCCGTCTGCGTGCGGGCGGCACGGTCATGACCGGGATCGGACGGCAGGCCGGGATACCGCACCCGGGTCACGCGCGGATGCGCCTCGAGACGGCGCGCCAACTCGAGCGCGTTCGCCTGGGCCCGATCCATGCGCACGGCGAGTGTGCGAACGCCACGCAGCGCGAGGTAGCACTCGAGCGTCCCCGGCACGGCACCGGCGAGGCGGCGGCGGGTGATCAGCTCGCCGGACAGCTCGGTCGACCGCGTGACGAGCACGCCGAGGAGCGCGTCGGAGTGGCCCGACAGGAACTTCGTCGCCGAGTGCATGACGACGTCTGCGCCCAGGTCGAGTGCACGCAGCGTCATCGGCGTCGAGAACGTCGCGTCGACGCACACGAACGCGCCCGCGGCGTGCGCTGCTTCGATCAGCGCGGGCAAGTCAGGCACGCCGAGCAACGGGTTGGTCATCGACTCGAGCCACAGCAGGTCGGCGCCGGCCACCGTGGCGCGCACAGACTCTGTGTCGACGATGTCCACCGTGCGCACCGTTGCCCGGCCGAGTCGCCGCTGCTCGGCCATGAGCGACACGGTCCCGGAGTAGGCGGCGTGCGGTGCGACGATCGTGGCGCCCGCGACGCGGCTCTCGACGACCGCCGCGACCGCTGCCATGCCCGATGCGAACGCGATCGCCGTGCCGCCTTCGAGCGCGCCGATCGTCTGCTCGAACGCGCGAACGGTGTCGCTGCTCTCGTTGCGCAGGTAGGCGTTGCTGCCGTCGGCGGAGTGCCGGTACACGGCGCTGGGGTTCAGCGGTGCGTTGACCGGCGCGCCGGGCTCGTGCGGGCGTCCGCTGGCCACCGTGACGGATTCGAGGTGCAACAGCTCGCTCATGGCGGCGACGTTATCCGGTGCGGTGCCGGGAATAACGAGCCGCGATCCGGGTATTACCAGTAATATGAGCGTTCAACTACCTGACCTGGCCAAGAAGCTGCTGGACGGCCCGACGTTCGTCACGCTGACGACGCTGCGCAAGGACGGCAGCGCCCATTCGACGACCATGTGGGCCAAGCGCGACGAGGACGCGATCGTCTTCTCGACCGTCGAGTCGCGGCAGAAGGCCAAGCACATCGCACGCGATCCGCGGGTGACGGTCAGCCTCTTCGACGCGGACAACCCGTACAACTACGTGACGATCGAGGGCGTGGCGAGCACGACTCGCGAAGGCGGCCCGGAGCTGATCCAGGAACTATCGCGCAAGTACACGGGTGAGCCGTACACGAACGACGAGGGCACCGACAACGTCCGCGTGGTCGTCACGATCACTCCGACCCGGTCGTACCCACACCACTAGAGAGACCGTCCGCGGCATCCCACGCCGCCGTCCCACGTTGACTGGTCACTTAGACCAGTGACTGGTCACTTATAGGTGACCAGTCGACGCGCAAGTGACCAGTCAACGTGGGGCGTCCGTACCATTGCGCGCGTGGCGCTCCGCATCTACGACACCGCGACCCGGTCGCTGCGGGAGTTCGTCCCGCTCGAGCCCGGTAAAGCGTCGATCTACCTGTGCGGCGCCACCGTGCAGGCTCCGCCGCACGTCGGCCACATTCGCAGCGGCGTGAACTTCGACATCCTGCAGCGCTGGCTGCGCCACCGCGGCTATGACGTGACGTTCGTCCGCAACGTCACCGACATCGACGACAAGATCCTGGCCAAGTCCGCCGAGAACGGCTACGAGTGGTGGGCGTGGGCCGCGCTGCACGAGGCGAACTTCCGTCGTGCGTACGAGGTGCTCGGCTGCGCTGCACCGACGTACGAGCCGCGGGCGACGGGGCACGTGCCCGAGATGATCGAGCTGATGCAGCGGCTCATCGACTCGGGGCACGCGTACGACGCCGACGGCGACGTGTACTTCGACGTGCGCTCGTTTCCCGGTTACGGCGCGCTCAGCGGGCAAAGGCTCGACGCGATGGAGCCCGCGCCCGACTCGATCGGCGACGAGCGCAAGCGCGACCCGCGTGACTTCGCGATGTGGAAGCGGCACAAGGACGGCGAACCGGCGACGGCGTCATGGGCCACGCCGTGGGGACGCGGGCGGCCGGGCTGGCACCTCGAATGCTCGGCCATGGCGACGAAGTACCTGGGCCCGGCGTTCGACATCCACGGTGGCGGCCTCGACCTGATCTTCCCGCATCACGAGAACGAGATCGCCCAGTCGAAGGCCGCCGGCGACGGATTCGCGCAGTACTGGATGCACAACGCGTGGGTGACCACCGCCGGCGAGAAGATGTCGAAGTCGCTGGGCAACTCGTTGCTCGTGAGCGAAATCGTGCAGCGCTGGCGTCCCGTCGAGGTGCGCTACTACCTCGGCGCCGCGCATTACCGCAGCAACATCGAGTTCTCCGAAGCTGCGCTCGACGAAGCGGCCGCTGCATACCGGCGCATCGAGAATTTCGCGCAGCGTGCAGCCGAGTTGCTCGCCGGCGGGCAGGGCAAGCACTTCGCGATGGGGCAGGGCGTGGCGTGCGCCGACTTCGTCGAGGCCATGGACGACGACCTGGGCGTGCCGAAGGCGCTCGCGGCCATCCACGAGGTGGTGCGCGAGGGCAACACCGCCATCGCGGCCCGGGAGATCGGCACGGTGCGCGGCGCGCTCGGCTCGGTGAGCACGATGACCGAGATCCTCGGCATCAACCCGTTGACGTGGGAAGCGGCGACGGCGGATCTCTTTCCGGTGGTCGACGCGCTCGTGCACGTCGCGCTGGAACAGCGAGAGGCGGCGCGGGCGCGCAAGGACTACGCGGCGGCGGACGCGATACGGGACGGGCTCGTCGCGTCGGGCGTCGAGATCGAGGACACGCCGGACGGCCCGCGCTGGACGTTCAAGGATTCGGACTGATGGCGGGCAATTCGCAGCGCCAGGGCGCGGTGCGCAAGTCGAAGAAGGGTGCGCAGGTCGGCTCGGGTGGCCAGCCGCGACGGGCGCTCAAGGGCAAGGGCCCGACGCCCAAGGCGAGCGAGCGCACGGGACACCCGGCTGCCCGGCGCGCCGCCGCCACCGCGCGACGCGAAACGGGTCGGCGCGAGTCGAGCCGAAGCGGCCGCGCTGCCGACGCGGCCGAGTTGCTCGTCGGGCGCAATCCGGTTGCCGAAGCGCTGCGCGCGAAGGTTCCCGCGACGGCGTTGTACGTCGCCGTCGGCATCGACAGCGACGAGCGCGTGACGGAGTCGGTGCGGCTGGCCAGCAACCGCAACATCGCGCTGCTCGAGATCAGTCGTGCCGAACTCGACCGCAAGACGGGCGGCATCCTGCATCAGGGCATCGCGTTGCAAGTGCCGCCCTACCGGTACGCAGAACTCGACGACCTGCTTGCCGCGGCCGCGGAGTCGACGACCGAACCGTTGCTTGTCGCGCTCGACGGCGTGACCGATCCGCGCAACCTCGGTGCGATAGTGCGCTCAGCCGTCGCGTTCGGCGCGCACGGCGTGCTCGTACCCGAGCGCAGGTCGGCGGGTATCACGGCGACCGCGTGGCGCACGTCCGCGGGGACGGCAGCGCGCATCCCGATCGCGCGCGTCACCAACCTGTCGCGGGCCATCACGCGCTGTCAGGAGTCGGGCATCTACGCAATCGGACTCGACGCCGACGGCGACACCACTCTGGACGATCTGCAGCTGGCGAACGACGGCGTCCTCGTCGTCGTCGGCTCGGAGGGCCGCGGGCTGTCGCGTCTGGTCGGCGAACGGTGTGACGTCACTGTCTCGATCCCGATGACAGACGCAGCCGAGTCGCTGAACGCGTCGGTGGCTGCCGCGGTGACGCTCGCCGAGATCGCCCGGGTGCGCCGCACGTCGTGACTCGCGCGCGTGGTGACCCGCGAAACGTCGGGCACCGAATACGCTGCAGCGTGACGAGCGAGGAGGACCGATGGCCAAGGCGGTTCAGGGTCGGCAGGCGGCGGAGATCGACGGCGACTTCGTCGTCTTCTTGATCGGCGCGCGTCCGCAGCTGCGGCACCCCATCCGCAGTCTTCGCGACCTCGGCGGCCGCCGCGGTATGAAGCACATGCTCGACCACCTCAGCAAGCAGCCGGAGAAGGGTTTGCTCGGCTACGAGATGGGCCTGCCGACGATCGTTCAGTACTGGCGTTCGTTCGAGCACCTCGAGGCGTTCGCGAACGACGACGGCGATCCGCACACCGCCGCGTGGCGCAACTATTGGCGTCGCGTCGGCGCTCAGAACCGCACGGGCATTTGGCACGAGACCTACCTGGTGCGCGCCGGTGAGTACGAGTGCGTGTACGCCAACATGCCGCCGTTCGGCTTGGCGAAGGCCGGACGCATGGTGCCGATCCAGGGATCGACATCGGCGCGCCGCCGGCTGAAGAACATCGCCTGACCGTCACGCGCTGAGGCCGGCACGGATGACCTTGCCTGTTGCCGTCCTGGGCAGTGGCTCAGCGGTGATCCGCCAGCGCGAGGGCACCTTGTAGTACGCGAGCTGCGCAGCGACGTACGTACGCAACTCGTCGACGTCGACTGCGTCGGACGTGACGACGACGGCGGCGACCTCCTGGCCGAGGTCCGTCGATGCGACGCCGAACACCGCGCACTCGCTGACGGACGGGTGCTCGCCGAGCACCGCCTCGACCTCCGCTGGGTACACGTTCTCGCCGCCGCGAAGGATCAGGTCACTTCGCCGCGTGTTCAAGAACAACAACCCGTCGCGCATGCAGCCGAGGTCGCCGGTGCGCAGCCAGCCATCGGGCGTGATCGCGCGAGCGGTTGCATCGGGATCGTTCCAATAGCCGAGCATGACGAACGCGCTGCGCAACCAGACCTCGCCGTCGACACCGTCGTCGACCGCGTTGCCGTGCGCGTCGCGGATCGTCACGTCGACCGTCACGATCGGGTGCCCGACTGTCAATGGATGGTCTTCGAGCTCGACAGGGGTCGCGACAGTCGCAGCGGTCGACGACTCGGTGAGCCCGTAGCTGTCGACGATCGATTGCTGTACCGACGGCACCGCGGCACGCAGGCGGCTCTTCAGCGCCGGCGACGACGGCGCCGAGTTCACGCTGACCGCGACGAGGGACGACAGGTCGTAGCGGTCGATGCCGTTGTGCGTAGCGACGCGATGCGCCATGGTCGGCACGATCGCCCAGTTGGTGACGCGTTCGCGCTCGATCAGCGCGAGCACCCGGTCGACGTCGAACCGCCCCGAGTCGACGATGACGGTGTCGCCGGACACGAGCCGCGGTAGGGCCAGGTTGTGCAGGCTCGCGATGTGGAACAGCGGCATCGTCATGAGGAAGCGACGCGGTATCGGTGGCGCGGCGCCGACGGCTGTACCCATCGGCGCACCCATCGCCGCGACAATCGCATCGTTGAGCCGGTGGTACTCGATGACCGAGAGCAGATTGCGGTGTGAGTGCGTCGCACCCTTCGGCCGCCCGGTGGTGCCGCTGGTGTACATGATCACGGCCGGCTCGTCCTCGGCCACGTCCGGTTGCGCCAGCGGTTCGCCGGGACGCGATGACATCAATGTGGGTACGTCGTGCTCCATCGAGAGCGCGTCCACACCGGACGGGACGAGCGGAGCCCGGCGCGCGTCGGCGATGACGAGCCGCGAGCCACTGTGTTGGATCGCGTACTCGGTCTCCGGTGCCGTCCACCATACGTTGCCTGCGACGGTGACTGCACCGACGGCAGCGAGCGCCCAGTACGAGACGACCCACGCGGCGCTGTTCGCGCCGAGGATCATCACGCGGTCACCGGGTGACACGCCTCGCTCGCGCAGTTCGGCCGCCAGTGACGCAACCGCGTCGCGGTGCGCGGCGAACGTCAGGCGTATTGGGCCGTCGACGAGGTACTCGCGCTCGCCGTACGCGACGCTGCGCTCGAGGTGCTCGGTGAGCGAGCGGGCCCGGTTCTTGAACACCGGCAGGCGCACGCCGCGCACGTTCTCGTCGACGAGCTCGAACTCGCAGCCCGGACCGGTGAGCCGTGTCCGTAGCTCAGCGAGGAATGCCGCCGCCGCTA
Source organism: Jatrophihabitantaceae bacterium (assembly GCA_035309605.1). Classification (GTDB taxonomy): domain Bacteria; phylum Actinomycetota; class Actinomycetes; order Mycobacteriales; family Jatrophihabitantaceae; genus DATGFB01. The sequence goes on along the minus strand of DATGFB010000241.1, from coordinate 214 downwards.
CCGGTGAGCTGCTCACCCCGTCACAGTAGGCAACGCCAGGGATTGGCCGCTCGAGCCGGTGGACACCGTGACTGCCGTCGGCGTCATGCCTCCGCGGTAGTTCACGTCGCCGCCGGCGATCATGATCTCGATCTGGTGCCCGGCCCCGAACTGATGCGCGATGGCCGGGAGCGTGACAGTGAACGGCTTCGTCGGATCGGGCACGCGCACCGGC
>DATGFB010000240.1:0-4687 GCA_035309605.1 Jatrophihabitantaceae bacterium | reverse complement strand
CGAGCGCGACCTCACCAAGGCACTTATCGACCGTCGCGTCGACGGGCTGATCATCATGCCCGCCGCGAACGATCATCGATACGTGCTGTCTGAGCAGCAGGCGGGCACGTCGTTCGTCTTCGTCGACCGACTGCCCATGCCGCTGCTGGCCGACGCGATCGTCTCCGAGAACCGCAGCGGCGCGCGCCGGGCCGTCGAGCACCTGCTGCGTACGCGGCGCGACACCATCGCGTACTTCGGCGACGACCTCGGCATCCCGACGGCGCGCGACCGATACGACGGATTCACCGACGCGCTCTCCTCGGCGGGTCTCACGCCCGATCCGAAACTCGCGCGGCACGGCTTGCGCACCGCGGAGCACGCGAGGCAGGCGGCGAGCGAGCTGTTCGCCGAGCAGCGTCCGCTCGCCGCGTTCACCAGCCAGAACCTCGTGACGATCGGAGTCGTCGAGGCGCTGCACGCGATGGGCATGCAGCAGCAGGTCGCGATCGTGGGGTTCGACGACATCCCGCTCGCGGGCGCACTGCAGCCCGGCATCACCGTGATGGCCCAAGATCCTGCCGGGGTCGGCGGGCTCGCCGCCGAGCGATTGTTCGCGCGGCTGGCGGGAGACCGATCCCCGGCCGTCGTGCACACCGTGCCGACCCGGCTGATCACCCGCGGCTCCGGAGAACTCCCACTCGGCTGAATTGAGGCAAACGCCTCATGTGCGCAGCGCGGCCGAATCCTAGCGTTCGTCGCATGACGACGATTCGCACGCACAACAACTGCAGCGTGCCTGCCGACCGCGTGTTGCTGGCCGCCCGCGACTTCAGCGCCCGACGGCCCGATGTGTTCCCCGCAGTGCGAGCCGAGCACCTCACCGTGCACTCGCGCGGCGCGAACCACGCCGACGTCACCGAAGGCACACCCGCCGGCATCGGCGTCAACTGGGAACGATGCTTCTACGACTGGTCCGACGGCGGACGAGTCGTCGCGACGGTCACCGACTCGAACGTGTACGCGATGCCGGGCAGTTCGTGGCAGATCACGGCCACACCGGCCGACGAGGGCAGCGTGGTCGAGATGGTGTGGGTGCGCAGGTTCCGCCGCACGCCGCGCGGACTGTTCTGGTCGACGCTGTTCGCACTCGTCGGGCGGCCCATCTTCCGCAGCTACGCCCGCCAAGTCGTCAAGAACATCGAACGCCTCGAGCAGAGCGCGGCTCACGTGGCGCCGCGTGGTGCATAGTTGTGACGTCATCTCGCTCGGCCGGAGAGGTTCGCCACGGACGCCACGACGCAGCACGAACACCCCGCGGTGCCCGCGGCCACCGGTGAGACGCCGTTGCTGCGCCGGATCCGGGACGCGGTCATCGGCGACGACCAGGTCATGTACGGCCCGTACGGGCCGCGCCGGGTGACGTATGCCGACTACACGGCGTCCGGACGCGCGCTCGCTTTCATCGAGGACTTCATCCGCGACGAGGTGCTCCCCCGCTACGCGAACACGCACACCGAATCGAGCGGCACGGGATTGCAGACGACGCGGTTGCGTGAGGACGCGCGCGCGATCATCGCGCGATCGGTCGGCGCCGACGACGACTATGCCGTGATCTTCGCCGGCTCCGGGTCGACGGGTGCGATCGCGAAACTGATCGGCATCCTCGGCATTCGCATCCCGTCCGAGCTCGACGATCGTTTCGACCTTGCCGCACACGTGCCGGCCGACGAGCGGCCGGTCGTGTTCATCGGGCCGTTCGAGCACCACTCGAACGAGCTGCCGTGGCGCGAGTCGATCGCGGACCTCGTTGTGATTCCGCAGGACCTCGACGGACATGTGGACATCGCAGTACTCGAGAAGGAATTGATCCAGCACGCACACCGGCCGATCAAGATCGGCTCCTTCTCGGCGGCGAGCAACGTCACCGGCATCCTCAGCGACACCGACGCGATCTCGTCATTGCTACACGCTCACGGCGCGCTGTCGTTCTGGGACTGTGCCGCCGCGGCCCCCTACGTCGACCTTCGGGTGACGGCGCGCGACGGGCAGCCCGGCTCGTACAAAGACGCCATCTTCATCAGCCCGCACAAGTTCATCGGCGGACCGAGCACGCCAGGCGTGTTGATCGTGCGCCGCGAGCTGTTGCGCAATCGGGTTCCGGACGTGCCCGGCGGCGGCACCGTCGAGTACGTCAACCCTGCCGAGCATCACTACCTGCACGACGTGGTCGCGCGCGAAGAGGGCGGCACGCCGGCGATCGTCGAGGCGATCCGCGCGGGTCTGGTGTTCCAGCTCAAGGACGCCGTGGGCGTCGACGTGATCCGCGCGAAGGAGGCGCAGTTCCTGCAACGCGCGATCGCGGCGTGGTCGGCCGAGCCGAACCTCGAGGTGCTCGGCAACCTCGACGCGGAGCGGTTGTCGATCGTCTCGTTCGTGGTGCGGGCGCCCAGCGGTCGCTATCTGCATCACAACTTCGTCGTCGCGCTGCTCAACGACTTGTTCGGCATCCAGTCGCGCGGCGGGTGTTCGTGCGCGGGCCCGTACGGGCACGCGTTGCTCGGCATCGACCTCGACCGGTCGCACGCGTTCGAGCAGCAGATCGCGGTTGGTTGCGAGGGCATCAAACCCGGCTGGGTGCGCGTCAACTTCAACTACTTCGTCTCTGATGCGGTCGTCGACTATCTCGTCGAAGCGGTCACGTTCGTCGCGCGGCACGGGCATCGCTTCCTGCGCGATTACCGCTTCGACGTCCCGACCGGTTTGTGGCGGCATCGCGGCGGACTCGTCGAGCCGCCGCTGCGACTGCGTCAGGTGAGCTACGCGGACGACGGCACCATGAGCTACCCGCGGCACACCGAGCGCGCACCGGAAAGCGATCTGCGCACGTACCTGCAGGAGGCCGCAGCACTGCTCGACGCGCGACCAGAGACCGACGGCGCGCAAGCGACGGTCTCCGCCGACTTCGACGACCTGCGCTGGTTCGAACTACCGGCCGACTGCCTGGTCGCGCGGGGCTAGTCGCGGCCGACCGCGCGGGCGAGTTCGGCCTTCGACATCGAGGAGCGGCCGTGGACGTTCTTGCGACGCGCTTCGGCGTAGAGCTGGTCCCTGGTGCGCCCGCCAGGTCCGCTGTGCGAGCGCAGCCCACCGCGGCGGCTCGACGAGATGTCCTGCGTCGATGTCCGCGATGCCTGCTGTGACTCGCCGGCGCGGGCTCGCTCCTTGTTCACCGTGCGTGCCGCGATCTCCGTCGCGCGGCGCTCGCTGCGGCCCTGCCGGCGCTCGCTCTCCTTGACGTGCTCGTACTGCCGCTCCCGCTTCGCACTCCATGCCCGCTGTGGCATCGCCGGTCTCCTCTCGCACGTCCGCACCGACCCTCCCGAAGATCTACCCGGCCGGAGCGCAACCGTCACAGGAGTTCGGCGATGCGCTCCGCGGCGCGGCGTGCTCCATCGGTCTCGACGTCCAGGTAGTCGACCGGACGCGCGATCTCGGCCGTCATCGCGGCCGCGAGGTTGTCCGGGTCGGTCTCGTCGTAGTCGAGGCAGCGGCCCGCGCGGTAGCGGTCGAGCCGATGCCGTACGTGGAAGTTCTGCTCGAAGTGATGCCGTAGCGGGACGTAGATGAACGGGCGCCGGCTGGCGGTGAGCTCCATCGTGGTCGTGAGCCCGCCCTGCACGACGGCGAGGTCGCACGCGGCGAGATGGCGGTACAGATCGGGGACGTAGCCCCGTACCTCGACGCCGGCCGGTGCGGCCAGCGACCCCGGGTCGATGCGCGGCCCGGCGACCACGATCATGCGCAGCGCGGGCAGGTCGCGCTTGGCCCGTGGGTACGCCTCGATGGCGCGGCGCAGCAAGTGCGTGCCGACGCCGGAGCCGCCGGCCGTGACCACGCAGACCTGCTCGCCGTCGCGGTAACCGAGCTCGGCGCGTAGCTGCTCGCGGTCGCCGACCGTCGCCGGATCGAATCCGGTGACGTAGCCGACGAAGTCGAAGTTCTCCTGCGTCCATTCGCGGATGCCCGGCAACTGCGGGCCGAGCGAGTCGGGCACGACGTCGTCGAGATTGCCGACGAACAGTGCCTTGTCGCGCAGCCGCGGGAAGCGCGCGATCTGCTCGACCATCTCCGCGTTGTAGTCCGCGGTGAGCGTTGCCTCGGTCGTGCCGCCGTCCGGCATCGGCAGCCAGCCGACGAAGTCGGTGAGCCAGACGTAGGGCGTGCGCTTGAGCTCGGGGTTCTCGTGCAGGAAGTAGTCGAGCTCCCACGCCTCGTCGCCGACCCACGCGTCGTAGTGGTCGTCCTCGACGAGATCGCTGAACACCATGAAGTTGTTCACGAGGATCTCGTCCATGTGCCGCAACGCCTGGAACGCGTGCAGGTCGTGCTCCGCCGACTCGGACTCGAAGTGCGCCGACTCGGTCGCGAGATGCGCCGACGCCGGATGGACGTGCTCGCCACGGCGGTGCAACTCCTCCGTCAGTGGGTGCTGCGCGAGCCAATCGACGCGCACGTCGGGACGCAACGCACGCAGCTCGTCCGCGATCGCGATGTCGCGCCGCGAGTGGCCGAGACCGATCGGCGACGAGAGGTACAGCAGCCGGGGTTGCCGCGACAGCGGCCGCGTCCACCGGCGTGGTGCGGGCTTGCCGGGTGCGATCCGCGCGACGAAGTCGCGGATGGCGTGGTTCACCACGACCGGTTC
>DATGFB010000239.1:0-2518 GCA_035309605.1 Jatrophihabitantaceae bacterium | reverse complement strand
TCAGATCGCGACGCGCAGATCGGCGCGTTCCAAGTCGTGCGCACGTTCGCCGCACTACGCGAGGCCGACGAACTCGACGCGCGTCCGGACAAGGACGCGTTGCCGCTCGCGGGCGTCCCCATCGCGATCAAGGACAACGTGCCCGTCGCCGGTGAGCCGATGCGCGCCGGATCCGAGGCCAGCGACCCGCGACCGCAGGACGCAGATCACGAGGTCGTGCGCCGACTGCGCGCGGCCGGCGCGATCGTCGTCGGCATCACGCGCTGCCCGGAGCTGTGCGTCTTCGGCTCGACGGACGGCGCGTTCGGCATCACTCGCAATCCGTGGGACCTCGACCGCACGCCCGGCGGTTCGAGCGGTGGCTCGGCGGCGGCAGTCGCCGCCGGCCTGGTGCCACTCGCGCACGCGAACGACGGCATGGGCTCGATTCGCATCCCGTCCGCATGCTGCGGTCTGGTCGGCCTCAAGCCGGGGCTCGATGTCGTCCCGTCCGGCCTCGGCAACGGCTCATGGTTCGACATGGCCGAGAACGGTGCCGTGGCGACGACCGTCGACGATCTCGCAACGGCGTTGAGCGTTCTCGCGGCGCGGCCGGAGTTCGCGGTGGTACGCGAACCGTCGCGGCAGCGCATCGCGATCTCGACGCGCGTACCGATGCTGGCCACGCCGCTCGACAAACATTGGCGCGCCGTGACCGGCGAGACCGGACTGCTCCTGCGTGAAGCCGGGCACACGGTGACACTCGACGACGCGCCGTATTCGCAGCGCATGATCATGTCGGAACTGGCGCGCTGGTTCGCCGGCACCGAGATGGACGCGCGCCAGATGGCCGATCGCAGCAAGCTCGAGGCGCGCAATCGCCGGCAGGCCGCCGCAGGCCGTCTTGCCATGCGGTTCGGGCTGCCCAAGCCGCAAGGACGGTATTACTGGCAACAACGCGCGGCTCGCTACTTCGAGAACGTCGACGTGCTGATCACGCCGATGCTGGCGCAACCGCCCAAGCATGCCGCCTTGTGGTCGCAACGCGGCTGGCTGGCCAACCTGCTGAGCGACGCACGGTATGCGCCGTTCGCGGCGCCCTGGAACCTCGCCGGTTGGCCGGCGATGGCGGTGCCGGCCGGCCTGCATCCCAACGGCACGCCGCTGTCGGTGCAACTCGTCGCGCCGCCGGGCCGCGAATCGTTGCTGCTCGGCGTAGCGGCGACGCTCGAGCGCCTGCGCCCCTGGCAGCGCCTGGCTCCGGAACAACGGAATCCGTAGCTGCGCCCACCCGGTACGGCGACGTACCGTCTGGCCATGACTACTCGCATCACGCACTGGATCGACGGCACCGCTACCGAAGGAACGAGCGGACGCAGTGGCCCTGTGTACAACCCGGCGACGGGCGTGCAGACCGGTTCGGTCGACCTCGCATCGCCGGAAGAGGTCGACCGAGCGGTGACGAGTGCGCTCACTGTCTCGCGCGAGTGGCGCAGTGCATCGCTGTCGCGGCGGGCGGCCGTGCTGTTCGCGTTCCGCGAGTTGCTGCACGCACACGCGGACGAACTCGGTGCGATCGTGACGGCCGAGCACGGCAAGGTCATCGCGGACGCTGCGGGCGAGGTTGCGCGTGGTCTGGAGAACGTGGAGTTCGCGTGCGGTGTGCCGCAACTGATGAAGGGCGGCTTCAGCGAGCAGGCTGCATCCGGCGTCGACGTGTACTCGATCAGGCAGCCGCTCGGTGTCGTTGCGGGCATCACGCCCTTCAACTTCCCTGCGATGGTGCCGTTGTGGATGGCGGCGAACGCAATCGCATGCGGAAACGCATTCATTCTCAAGCCGAGCGAGAAGGACCCGTCGGCATCGCTGTTGCTCGCGCAGTTGTGGCAGCGGGCCGGTCTGCCCGACGGGGTGTTCAACGTCGTGCAGGGTGACAAGGTCGCCGTGGACGCGATCTTGGACCATCCGGACATCGCCGCGGTGAGCTTCGTCGGGTCGACGCCGATCGCGCGCTACATCTACGAACGAGGCACGTCCAACGGCAAGCGGGTGCAGGCGCTAGGTGGCGCGAAGAACCACATGGTGGTGCTGCCCGACGCCGATCTCGACCTCGCGGCCGATGCCGCCGTGTCTGCGGCGTACGGCGCGGCCGGCGAGCGGTGCATGGCGATCTCGGTGGCCGTCGCGGTCGGCAACATCGGCGACTCGCTCGTCGACGCGATCTCGGCGCGGCTGCCGAAGCTGCGCATCGGCAACGGCGCCGACCCCGACTCGGAGATGGGCCCGCTGATCACGCGCGAACACCGCGACAAGGTGGCCGGTTACATCACGCAGGGCGCGGACGCGGGTGCGAACGTCGTCGTCGACGGCCGCGAGGCGGACGTGCCGTCCGAAGGATTCTTCTTGGGCACCACATTGCTCGATCGTGTGACGCCGCAGATGGCGGTGTACACCGATGAGATCTTCGGGCCGGTGCTCTGTGTCGTGCGCGCCGAGACGTACGACGAAGCGCTCGCGCTCATCAACGCCAACCCGTACG
>DATGFB010000238.1:0-5720 GCA_035309605.1 Jatrophihabitantaceae bacterium | reverse complement strand
GGCGCGCGAACTCGGGTCACGCGGCATCACCGTCAACGGCGTCGCGCCCGGCTACCTGCGCACCGAGATGAGTCACGGGCTCGACGAGGAGCAGCTGCGCCAGATCGTGCGCCGCACACCCGCGGGGCGACTGGGCGAGCCGGAGGACGTCGCCCGCGCCGTGCTGTTCCTGACCGATCCGCGCAACGACTACATGACCGGGCAGGTGCTCGTGGTCGACGGCGGGCTCACGAGCTAGCCGGCGCCGACACGATCGCGCCGATCCGACAAGGTCACGCGCGGCCTCTATCCTCGGTCCGTGAGCTCTGAGGACGTCGTACGCCGCATGACGTTCCGCGATCTCGTGTTCTCCGATCTGGCCGTCTACCGGCCGACCGAGAAGCGGACCTACCTGCGGCTGGCGCTGCGCTGCCTCGTCTACCCGGGCCTGCTCGCCTGCGCTCTCATCCGCGCGCAGCAATGCATGTTCCGCGCCGGGCACGTGAGCGTCGCGAACGTCTTCCGCACGCTCGCGCTCGTGCTCACCGGCGCTGACGTCACACCCGGCGCGGTCATCGGCACCGGGCTGTATCTCGCCCATCCCGTCGGCGTCGTGATCGGCAACCTCTCGACGGTCGGCAACGGCGTCACGTTCGCATCCGGTGTCGTGCTCGGTTCACGCCAACCGGACGGCACCGACGAGAAGGACGGGCACCCGACCATCGGCGACGGTGCGATCCTGTCGTCGCACGCCGTGTTGCTCGGTGACATCTACGTCGGCGAGTGTGCACTCGTCGCGGCCAACTCCGTCGTACTCGAGGACGTGCCCGAGTACGGAATCGTGGTCGGCGCGCCGGCACGACTCGTCGGATCGCGCCGGCCGCCGATCAACGACTCGTGAGCTCGATTCAGACGCCACAGACGCCGCAAACGCCACAGACGCCTGAGGCGGCGCAACCGGCCGAGCCCACCGCCAAGGGCGCGGCCAGGGGTGCGAATCGTTCGGTGATCCTGAGCGCCGCTGCGCGGCTCGGCTCCTTCGTGCCGATCGCGATCGCGACGCTGCTGACCAGCCGATTGATCATCCGGCACTTCGGCGTGCACGACTTCGACAGCTTCTCGCTGATCATCTCGCTGATCCTGCTCGTGCCGCTGCAGGATCTCGGCGTCGGTGCGGCCGTCACGTCCTCGATGGCGGAGTTCGGTCCCGACACCGAACGCACCAAGCGGGTGTTGCTGACCGCGGCACGCGTGCTCACCCTGTCCGCGCTGGGCCTCGTGGTCGGATCCGCGGTACTCGGCGCGGCAGGTGTGTGGCATTCGATGCTCGGTGCGTCATCGGGCAGCAACGCGCTCGTCGCGACGGCGCTGGCCGTGTACGCGGTGAGCTTCGTGCCCGGCCTCGGCCAGCCGTTGTTGCTCGGCATGCACCGCAACCACATGGTCGTGCTCATCCAGACGCTGTACAACCCGCTGAACCTGCTCGGCGTCGCGGTGTTGATCTCGTTCGGCGTCGACGGCGCGTGGACCGTCATCGTGCCACCGGCATCCGTCGTCGCCGTCAACCTGTTCACCGCCGCGTACGCGTTCCGCGCTGCGGGCTTGTCGTTGTGGCGCGACGTCCTGCGCAAACTGCCGTACCGGCACCGCTATCGCGGTGGCAGCATCCGCAACATCTCCGGACCGATGCTGGTCATCACGCTCGGCATTCCGCTTGCGTTGCAGAGCGACCGAATCGTGCTGAGCCACGTCTCGTCGAGCCAGGCCGTTGCGGAGTACTCCGTCGCGGTGCAGATCTTTGCGCCTGTGGTCGCGCTCATCGCCGCGTCCGCGCAGCCGCTGTGGCCGATCTGGATCCAGGCGCGCGCGCAGGGGAAGAGTGGCCCGGGCCTCACGACAGTGCTGGCGATCTTCTGCGGAGCGACCGCGCTGATCAGCCTCGTCCTCGTCGTGATCTCCGATCCGATCGGGCACATCATCGGCGGACGCAGCATGAACCTCGGCGTCCTGCTCCCGGTCTCGGCAGGACTGGCCATGGTCATGCAGTCGGCCGCGTACCCCGTCGCGATGGCGTTGATGGATCCGCGCGGCATCCGCTTCGTCGCCGTGTGCACGCTGATCGCGGTTCCGCTGAACGTCGGATTGTCGGTCGTGCTCGCCGAACACATCGGCGCGCCTGGTCCCCTGCTCGCGACGTTCATCGTCGGCGTCCTCGTGCAGACCCTGCCGGGTGTCATCTACGCGAACGGCCGAAGCTCCGCGCCGCGTCACCGGCACGATCCGCGCATGGCCGACTCCGAACAGGTTCCGGCCGCGGCACTGCTCGCCGCGTATTTCCAGGTGCCGCCGCAGCCACCGCTGAGCCGGCGGCCCTGAGGCTCATAACGAGAGCGAACCGCGTCGCGCTGTTACCCTCAGATCACCGCGCGCGCGGGCAAAATCAGGCCGGATGCTCGGAGGGACCGCCTGCCATGACGTCATCGTCGGCACCGCTTCCCCTGCCCGTCAGGGTGCTCGTCAAGGGCGCGTCGACCGTGGGTTGGACCTCGTTCATGGGCGGCCCGCGCACCGACCTCGGCTTCCCGCGCGTGATCGAGCAATCGCTGTTGCAGTCGGGACGTCCGGCCGAGGTGCGCACGTACTCCGTTCCCTCCGAGCGCACGAAGTCGACACTGCGCACGTGGGAGTACGAGATGATCGGGTACTCGCCCGACGTCGTCGTGCTCGTCTACGGCCACTACGAGACGATTCACCTGTTCCTGCCGCACTGGCTCGAGACGCTCTGCAGCAACAAGCGCGCGCGTTCCGGCCCGGTGCGCACACTGGTGCGCAAGCACATCATCCGTCCTGTGTGGTTGTTGCTCGCGCAGCTGCAGTCCAAGCTCGACCGGATCGTCAAGCCGACGATCCGCGGCGACCGCCCGCGTCGCGTTGCCGCCGACCTCGAGAAACTGATCAAGCACACGCAGGAACTGCACAGCCCGCTCGTCTACCTGTTCGAGCTGCTGCCGCCGGCACACCGTTACTCCGATTGGTTCCCCGGCATGGCGGCACGCATCGGGGTCATGAACGAGACACTCGAGGATCTCGTCACGCGCATCGACAAACCGAACGTGCGCTATCTGCGCGTGAGCGAGATCGTCGACACACTCGCCGACGGCGACCTGGACGTCGCGACACCCGACGGATTCCACTATTCGCCGGCGATGCACCGCGCGATCGGCGAGCGGCTGGCCGACGACATCGCGGCGTGGGCCGACACGCAGGCTCATCTGCGCATCAGCGGGCCGCGCGCTGTCACCGACGAACAGGCCGGCTGAGCCTCACTTCCACACGCGCACGTAGCTCACGAGCGTCGACGACGGGATCGGCGTCTGCGCGGTCGTCGCGTTGTCCGAGCCGGTCACCTTGACGCCGAGAGCTTGCGAGAGCGCGATGAAGAACGGCTGGTCGAACGGCGCCGGGCTGCTCGGGCCGCCCGCCGGTACGTAATTGTCGACGAGGCACAGCTGCGAGTCGGCGTACAGCGACAGGCGTCCCGGTTGCCACACCACGGAGAAGGTGTTCCACGTCGTGTAGTCGAACGTGCAACTCGTGCCGGGTTCGTTGTACGGCGGCTGGAACGGCGTGTACACGTTCGTGCCCGTCGACACGTTGATCGTCGACGAGTCGAGGTAGTAGTGCAGGTACGGGATGTCGTAGTTCGCGACGGCCGAGTAGAACTCGCCGAAGTCGATCTCGCCGGTCGGCTCGGCCCACGCCGGCCCGTATGCGGCGTACTTGACGTCGTTCGTCGGCCACAGCCACAGCGTCTCCTGCAATCCCTTGATCGCGGTGTCGGGCAGTTTCGCGCGTACCTCGAAGCGTCCGTACATCCGGCCGAACGTGCCGACCGTCGACACCGCGCCGACCGTGTAGTACGTGGTGAAGCTGGGGTTGATGCCCATGTTGCAGGTGAACGGCTGCTTCTCACGGCGGACCGTGAGCTGCAACCGGCCGTGGTTGACCGAGACGTTGTCCGGCGTGTTGACGTAACACGCGCGGTAGGGCGCGGTTCCCGTTGCAACCCCCGTTTGCGACGAGAGCACCGGCGTCCACACCGGGTTGAGCGACGTGTCCTGGCTGAACTCGTCGTCGAACGTGCAACTCCAGGTGCCGCCACCGGGCTTCGGCAGCGGGACTTCCCCGCCGCACGTCAACGTGGTTGCGGACGGCGTCGTGCGGCCGACCGCACTCGGTTGCCCGACGACACCGACGGCAAGGAATGCGATTGCGACCGCGGTAACGCGCCCCACGAGGGCACGGCGACGACGGCTCGACAGGCCGGCACCCATTCGAGTCTCCGCTCTGCCGCGCTGGGGGTCATCGCGGCGAGCGGCAGCATGTCAGAACTTGGGCGGACTTGTCCCGTTCAGGTGACACGCACGTATGGCCCGACTAGCGATGCATTGTCAGCCCTCAGCGGTCGACATGCCCCCGGATGGACTCGGCGCGCCGCCCGGTGGTCACTCGGTGATCGGCTTGCGCATTCGAGCAAGCGGGACGGCAGCGCCGCCCGAGTCATCCTCGAGCTCTTCCACGACCTGGAAGCCCACCGCCTCGTAGAGCGGACGCCCGGACCGGGTGGCCATGAGCTCCAATGTCGCGAACCCCTCGGCGGCTGCCGCTCGTTCGCAGGTCTCGATGACGAGCCGGCCGACGCCGCGGCGTGCGAACGCCGGACTCGTGTACATCGCTCGTATCCGGGCCGGATCGGTCGCCGGGTCCAGCAACGCGGCGTTGCGGCCGATCGAACGGTCGCCGCCGTAGAGGGTGGCTCGCCGGCTCCATCCGCCGCAGCCCGCGGTGGCTGCGTCGATGTGCACGACGTAGTACGTGCCGTCGACGATGAGCTGCCGGTCGATGCCCATGATCGCCTTGCTCGACTCGATCTGAGACGCGTTCAGAAAGCCCCGCTGCAACTCCTCGATGGCCGCATCCATGATCGGCGTCAGAGCCGGGATATCGCTGACGGTCGCACGTCGGATCGTCATGCCCATGGCACGGCCTCGTCCGCTCGACCCCCGCCTAAGCGCGCGTCGCGAGCCATTTCCCGAGCTCCTCGACACCACGGGCGATGTCGCGGCCGTCTCCGGCGAAGCAGAACCGGATGAACTTCCCGCCGTCGACGGGGTCGAAGTCGATGCCCGGCGCGACAGCGACGCCGGTCTCGTCGAGCAGCCGCGCGGTCCACGCCATCGCGTCGTCGGTCCAGCGCGACACGTCCGCGTAGACGTAGAACGCCCCGTCGGCCGGTGCGAGTTTGTCGAGGCCGATCTCGGGCAACCGGCGCAGCAGTAGCTCACGGTTCGCGCGGTATCGGTCGACGTTCGCGTCGAGCTCGGCGTACGCGTCGAAGGCCGCGACGGCGGCGAGCTGCGACAACGTCGGCGGGCAGATGGCGAAGTTGCCCGCGAGCCGGAACACCGAGTCGACGAGGTCGTCGGGCACGAGCAGCCAGCCGATCCGCCAGCCGGTCATCGAGAAGTACTTGGAGAAGCTGTTGTCCACGATCGCCGACGCACTGAACGCCGCGGCGGTCGCGATCGGACTGTCGTAGTTCAGCCCATGATAGATCTCGTCGCTGATCAATCGCACGCCGGCACCGTCGCACCATGCGGCAAGTGCGGCCAGTTCGTCGGGATGCAACATGGTGCCAGCCGGATTGCACGGACTGGCGACGATAAGACCATCCGGCGGTG
>DATGFB010000237.1:0-6537 GCA_035309605.1 Jatrophihabitantaceae bacterium | reverse complement strand
GGGCGCGCCGGCCGCCTGCGCCGCTTCGGCGATGAGGCCCAGATACCGCGCGGACGGTAACCCGCCCTCGTATCCGTCCAGGATGTAGACCCACGCGAGGACTTCGCCGTCCAGTGTCGCGACGCGCAACTTGATCTTGTTGTAGAGGCCGGTGTCGGCGCTCTCCCAGTAGTCGAGCACGCCCTGGTCCTGCGGCGACAAGTCGTACAGCGCGACGAACACCTGGCTGCCCGGGTCGGGAACGACCATCGCCAGGGCGCCGTCCCAGCCGTGCTCCTCGCCGCCGAAGGTCAGCCGCCAGCCGTTGAGCCAGCCGGTCCCCGCCGCCGGGGAATGTGGACACCGTTCGAGCATCTGCTCGGGATCCATGTTCGAGCCGTAGGCCGCGTAGAGGCCGCTGGAGGACGTCATCGCAGGGGAGCGTACCGACGCGAGCGCGTCTTCGGGACAATCGTGTGCGTGACGCGTATTGCGATTGTCGGTGGCGGCCCGGCCGGCTACGAGTCCGCGCTGGTCGCGGTGCAGCTCGGCGCGGACGTCACGCTGATCGAGAGCGAGGGAATCGGCGGCGCGTGCGTGCTGACCGACTGCGTCCCGAGCAAGACGCTGATCGCGACGAGCGACCGTGTCACGATGTTCCGGGACGCGCCGAAGGTCGGCGTCGGCGTGGTGTCCGAGAAGGTCGATGTCGACCTGCGCACGGTGAACGACCGCATCAAGGCGCTGGCCGCGCAGCAGTCCGCCGACATCCGCGATCGCCTGGCACACGACGGCGTCACGCTGGTGGCGGGCAGTGCGCGATTCGCGACGACGCAGCCGGCGCGCGCCCATCGGCTCGACGTCCTCGACTCGAACGGCGCGGTCACGGCCGACGTCGAGGCGGACATCGTGCTGCTCGCCACCGGTGGTACGCCGCGAGTGCTCGACACGGCGCGCCCTGACGGCGAACGCATCCTGTCGTGGCGTGACGTCTACGAACTGACCGAGCCGCCCGAGCATCTCGTCGTGATCGGCTCCGGTGTCACCGGCGCCGAATTCGCGAGCGGCTACTCCGAGATCGGCGTTCCGGTCACGCTGGTGTCCTCGCGTGATCGTGTGTTGCCCGGCGAGGACCCGGACGCCGCTGCCGTGATCGAGGACGTGTTCACCTCGCGTGGCGGCACGCTCGTCCGCAAGGCACGCGCATCGGGTGTCACAAACACCGGTGACGGTGTCGAGGTGACCTTGCAGGACGGGCGCGTCGTATCCGGATCGCATGCCCTGATGTGTGTCGGCTCGGTGCCGAACACCTCGGGACTAGGGCTCGAGAACGTCGGCGTGCGGCTCGACGGCAACGGCTACATCGGCGTCGACCGGGTGTCGCGCACGAATGTCTCGACGATCTATGCGGCAGGTGACTGCACCGGCGTGTTGCTGCTCGCGTCCGTCGCGGGCATGCAAGGCCGCATCGCGATGTGGCACGCGCTCGGCGCGGCCGTCGCGCCGCTGCGGCTGAAGACCGTCGCCGCGAATGTGTTCACCCATCCCGAGATCGCGACCGTGGGCATCGGTTACCAGGCGATCTCGTCGGGTGAGGTGCCGGCGCGCAGCGTCACGTTGCCGCTTGCGACGAACGCCCGGGCCAAGATGCAGGGATTCGATGCCGGCTTCGTGAAGATCTATTGCCGGCCCGCGACGGGTGTGGTCATCGGCGGCGTGGTCGTGGCGCCGGGGGCGTCCGAGCTGATCTTCCCGCTCACGATGGCGGTGCAGCACAGCCTGACCGTTGCCGAGGTCGCCTCGACGATCGGGGTATACCCGGCGCTCACCGGTTCGATCGCCGAGGCGGCTCGCCGCCTCATGGCGCACGACGACCTTGACTGACCGAGCCTGATGGAGGCGAGCATGGGCGACGCGCACGCACCGCGATTCTCGATCGAGGCACGCGCCCGCGCGCAGCGCACGATCGACGTCGCCGCGGTGTTCGCGAGCCAGGTCGACGAGATCCTCGCGGCGCTGGCCTACGTGCCGGACGGGTTCGTGCTCGTCGGCATCGTCGACCCGGAACACGTCTTCGCGGGGCTGCACCAGGTGGCGACGGCGACGATGGTGGACGAGGTGCCGCAACTCGAGGGCGACGGATGGGCGATGGTGTTCCCGCCGGGCACGACCCGCGAGGACATCGAGCGGCGCACCGCGGAACTCGCCGACATCAACCGGCGGCGCATCTCCACCATCGACCGCATCGCCGCGCGTCGCAACGGCGACGACCCTCGGTGATCAGGGGCGGCCGGCGTGTGGGACGGCGACGCGTTCGGTGACCAGCTGACCTGTTGCAACGGTGCCGAACATCGCGTCCATACCGTGCCACTCCGCGGTGCCGATGTAGAGCGTCCGCCCGTCGGCACCGCCGAGCGTGCAGGCGAACGCGCCGCGGTCGGCCCCGACGGTTTGCGCAACCTCGCCGCCCTCGCGGACGCGCACGCAGTGCCGCCCCGGCACGCTCGCGGACCAGATCGCACCGTCCGCATCGACGCAGATACCGTCCGGTGCGGCGTCGAGCTCGGCCCACACCCGCCGGTGCGACAGCGTCGCGTCGGCTTCGACGGTGAACGCGGTGAGCCGGTTCGCGTGCGACTCCGCGACGATCAGCGTGCGGCCGTCGGGCAGGAGCGCCATGCCGTTGCCGAACGCGATCCCGTCAGCGACCTGCTGCACCGAGCCGTTCGGCCGGACAAGGAGCACAACCTCGCCGTTGACGAAGGCGTTGCCCTCGCCGTCCACGACGATCTCGTTCACGATGCCGAACCGCGTCACGTCGGCGTGCGTGACGAGCGATCCGTCGGGTTGTTGGCGCAGCACCAGCCCCTCTTGGCCGGACACGATCAGGAGCGTGCCGTCGGGTAGCCAGTCGATCGAGTAGGGGATCGTCGTCGGGACGTGCGCGACGATCTCGCTCGTCGCGTCCGCACCGATCGCCACCACGTCGCCGGTCGTCCAGTTGCAGAACCACAACCGCCCGTCGTGCCACCGCAGTGATTCGGGTATGCCGAGTCCGTCGAGCAAGACCGCGGTCACGTCACACCGCCAGCAGGTAATCGGCAAGCGCGCGGGGCTGCGAGAGCGCGGCAAGGTGCCCGCCGGGTACTACGTCCGGCTCGATCCCGAGACGCTCGCGCGAGACACGCCGCTGGAACTCGAGCGGGAAGAACCGGTCGTCGGCACCGGCGACGACACGGACCGCTACGTCCGGCCACGACTCGAAGTCGCACGCCGAGTCGAACACCGCATCTGTCTCGGGGCGTTGGTACGGCTCGCCCTCGGCGGCAACGGCAGGGTCGACGTCGTGCAGGAAGTAAGTGTGGAGGTCGAACTCGGCCGGGTATCCGCGTTCGGCCGCCGCGGCGGTCCGCGCTGACTCGGAGCCGGTAGCTGCCCACCAGTCACCGACCAGCTCACCGGGCTCCGGGATCATCGCGTTGACGAACACGATCGCGCGCACCGGTACACGTCGCGCGACCAGCGGGGCGCAGAAGCCGCCGAGTGACTGTGCGACGAGCACGGTGTCACGCCGGCCGTCCACCGTTGCCGCGATCAACTCGACGTACGCAGCGAGGCCGGCCGCGGGATCGTCGCCCGGCAGGTCGACCGGGATGGCCTCCGCCCCAGCCTCCTGCAGCAGTGCTGCGACTCGGCTCCAGTACCACGCGACGCCGCCGGCTCCCGGGATGAGTACGAATCGTGTCACGCGAGCGCCTCCGCATTTCGGGTCGTCAGTCAGTTGGTCCTAACTTAGGAGTAGTGATCCTGAAAAGCAACCTCACGTGTTAGCATCGGCTCGTGCCGTCCGAAACCCGATACGACGACCCGTGCGGAATCGCACGTGCCATGGACGTCATCGGCGATCGATGGGCGGTGCTCGTCGTGCGCGAGCTGCTGTTCGGCGGCAAGCGATTCGCGCAGCTGCGTGCCGGGCTGCACGGCATCAGCCCCAACGTCCTGTCCCAGCGGTTGCGCGACCTGGAGGCGTCCGGTGTCGTCCGCCGCACGGTCCTCGGGCCGCCTGCCAGCGTCACGGTCTACGAGCTCACCGATCGAGGCCGCGCGCTCGAGCCCGTGCTGATCGAGTTGGGACGCTGGGGCAGCCGCGAGCAGATCAAGTCCGGCAAGGAATTGAGCGTCAGCGCGCTCATGGTCGCTCTGAAGACGGTGTTCGATCCGCGGCTCGCGCATGACGGTACGTATGCGATGCACGTTGAGGGCGAGCCGTTTGTGATCACCATCGACCGAAAGGCCCTGGGCATCGTCGCCGGGACCGCCGTCGATGCGGACGCGACGATCGAAACCGACGCAGCCACGCTGCGCCGCGTTGCGTTCGGTCGCGAGACACTCGCCTCGGCACAGGCGGCCGGGCGCGCGACGGTCAGCGGCAATCGTGCGCTGGCCGCGCGGTTCGGCCGGCTCTTTCCCGTGTCCTGACGATGCCGACCTTGCCTCAGATTGCGGCGACGCGCCTCGCGACGGCGTCGATCGCGGTGCGCTGGATCGACGCGGCGATCGGCGTCTGGAAGCCGAAGAAGTCCACCTCGGCCTCGACGAGCTTGCCCGCGATCAATGCGCTGTCGATGTAGAACGGCACGGCTACGCCGGACGTGTGCACGACGAACGACGCGTGGATCATCCCTACGACAGCAGTCGGCCCGCCGTTGGCACCCGGCACGAGCGTGACCTTGAAGTCGCTGGTCGTCGCGCCGTTCGGTAGTTGGGTCGCCATTCCGGACTGGAGCGCACGCGCGAAGCAGTTGGGCGCCTTCGGATTGACGATGCCCCTCGTGTCGCTCGTGATCGCAGTCTGCGACTTGTAGCTCGTCGCGGACGACGAGATCGTCGAGTTGTCCTTGTCGAAGTCCTCGGAGTCAGCGACCGCGACCTGCTGCGGCGACGAATCGGGAATCCCGATGCAGGCCGCGAGCTGTGCCTGATGCGAGTCAGGGCCAGGGGTGTCGTTGTTCGAGCTCGGCGAGCCGGTCCAGTCCGACGGCACGTCCGCGGACGTGAGCACCACGGCGGCGAGCGCGGAATGGTCAGGCGCCGACGCAGCCTTGGACGTCGACGGGAAACGGGGCGTCGAGGAGCGGGGCGGCGCGCCGGCCGTGCTGCCGGTGCCGTTCGTATTGCTGGCGCACCCCGCCAACGCGACAACGGCGACCACCAGTACGACGGCGGATGTGGCGCGATTCACGGCTTGATCGACCCCTGATCTGATGTGACGAGACCGTATTTGATCACGCCTGGTAAACGGCGCGGTGACACGGGTACCCCTTTGGTGCAGGCAATTCGGCACACCCACCAAACACTGCGAGGTGCATCCCGATGCAGATACCCCGCATCGACGCGAACAACGCGCTGGGGCTGCTCGACAAGGTCGTCGGCCTCGGCAAGGAGATCGCCGGGAACGTGATCGGCCGCGAGCGGTTGATCAAGGCCGGTCAAACCCAGCAGGACAAGGGCACCGAGCGGCTCAAGGCCGTGCAGTCGGAGCTGCGCGCCCGGCAGCACCAGGCCAAGGCCGCGGCGGCGCAGCGTTCCCAGCGAACCGCACAGAAGACCAAGGAGGCGGTGAACGGCTGATGGGTGTCGGCGAGAACATCAAGGGCACGCTCAAGGAAAAGGTCGGCGAGCTGACCGACGACGAGAAGCTGCAGCGTGAGGGCGAGGCTCAGCAGCGCAAGGGCGAGGAGCAGATGCGCGAGACACGCGAACGCGCGAAGGCCCAGGCGCACGAGAAGAAGGCCGACGCGCTCGAGCGCGAACAGGAGTCGCTCGAGAACGGGTAACTCACGCGTGACCACGACAGGGGATCGACGATGGCGGTCGGTCCCTTGTCGTGTGCGAGGCGTCAGTCCTTGATCTCGCAGATGACCGAGCCGGACGTGACGACAGCACCGACTTCGGCGTTGAGCGACGTGATAGTGCCGGCCTTGTGCGCGTTGAGCGGCTGCTCCATCTTCATCGCCTCGAGCACCACGACCATCTGACCCGCTTCGACGACGTCGCCTTCGGCAACCGCGACTTTGACGATCGTGCCCTGCATCGGTGCGGTGAGCGCGTCACCGGAAACGGCGGACTGCCCCTTCTTGCCCGCCGAGCGCTTCGGTGCCGCCTTGCGCACGGCACCGCCGGCGCCACCAGCCGACGCCGCGCCGAACCCGGACGGCAACGACACCTCGAGCCGCTTGCCGCCGACCTCGACCACGATCGTCTCGCGCGGCATTGCTTCGTCGGCCGCACCGGCCGCGCCCGCGTACGGCGGGATGGTGTTGTCGAACTCCGATTCGATCCAGCGGGTGTAGACGGTGAACGGACTGGACGTGAATGCCGGGTCGCGCACGACGGCGCGGTGGAACTGCAGGGCCGTCGCCATGCCATCGACGACGAACTCGTCGAGCGCGCGGCGAGCGCGGGCCAGAACCTCGTCGCGCGATTCGCCGGTGACGATGAGCTTGGCCAGCAGCGAGTCGAACGCGCCGCCGATGACCGATTCGCCCTCGATACCCG
>DATGFB010000236.1:0-2011 GCA_035309605.1 Jatrophihabitantaceae bacterium | reverse complement strand
TCGCGCGCCGGAGGCCTGCAGGATCGACTCGAGCATCCGCACCGTCGTCGTCTTGCCGTTCGTGCCGGTGACCGCCAGCCAGGGCGCGGCATCGTCAGCGCGCAACCGCCAGGCGAACTCGAGCTCGCCGACCACGTCCACCCCGCGTGCGGCGGCGTCGGCGAACAGCGGGTGGTCCGGTCGCCACCCCGGAGAGGTGACGACGAGGTCGACGCCGGACGGCAGCGCGTCGACGGCACCGACGAACCGCGCGCCGAGACCGGCGAGGTGCACACCGGCGTCCGATTCGACGCGATCGCTCAGCAGAACGGTGCTGCCGGCGCGCAGCAGCGCGCGCACCGCGGACGCACCGGCGACACCTGCGCCGCACACGAGCACCGTGCCGAATCGGCGGTCATCCATTGCCGACGAAGTCCGCGTAGAACAAGCCCATCCCGAACGCCGCGGCGATTCCTGCCATGATCCAGAAGCGGACGATGATCGTCACTTCTTCCCAGCCGCCGAGTTCGAAGTGATGATGCAGTGGGGCCATGCGGAACACGCGCCGGCCGGTCCCGGTTCGCAACCGGGTCCACTTGAACCAGCCGGTCTGGATGATCCCGGACAGGGTGATCGCGGCGAACAGCCCGCCGAGGACGACGAGCAACAACTCGGTGTGTGACAAGATCGCGAGGCCGGCCATCAATCCGCCGAGTGCCATCGAGCCGGTGTCACCCATGAAGATCTGCGCGGGCGACGCGTTCCACCACAAGAACCCGAAGCACGCGCCGAGCGCCGACGCGGCAACCAACGCGATGTCGAGCGGGTCGCGCACCGTGTAGCAGCCCGTGTGGAAGTGCGGATAGCACGGATTGCGGAACTGCAAGAACTCGATCAGCGTGAACGCACCGAACACCATCGCGGACGCACCTGCCGCGAGCCCGTCCAGTCCGTCGGTGAGGTTCACCGCGTTCGACGTCGCCGTGATGATCACGTACGCGAGCACCACGAACCCGACACTGCCGAGGCCGATCGCCCCGATGTCACGCACGTAGGACAGATGCGTGGACGCGGGCGCGAGACCTTTGCCGTTCTTGAACATCAGGGAGAGCACCGCGAAGACGACCCCGACGACGAGTTGGCCGCCGATCTTCGCGCGGGCCCGCAAGCCGAGGCTGCGTTGCCTGCGGATCTTGATGAGGTCGTCGAGGAAGCCCACCATCCCGAGCCCGACGAAGAGGAACAGCAGCAACACGCCCGACGCGTCCGGGCCGCCGCCGCCACGGATCGCGATGCTGATGTGCGCGGCCACATAGCCGAGCACCGTCGAGCCGATGATCGCGACCCCGCCCATGGTCGGCGTGCCGCGCTTGACCAGATGCGATTGGGGACCGTCGGCGCGAATCTCCTGGCCGAAGCCGCGGCGCCGGAAGTACGCGACGACGAGCGGTGTGCACAGGATCGACGAGAGCAGTGAGACGACGGCGCAGATCAGGATCGTCTTCACGCCCCGCGTCCTCCTGTCTCGTCCGGCTGCGACGAATCGTCCGCGATCGCGAGTGCGACTCGCTCGAGGCTCGCCGCGCGCGAGGCTTTCACGAGCACGACGTCCCCGGGTCGCAGCTCGTTGCGCAGCAACGCGACCGCGGCGTCGACGTCGGGTACCCAGCTCGCTTCGCCGTCCCCCGAGCCTTCCAGAGCGGCTCCGTGCTGAATCGGGCGGGCGGCCTCGCCGACGGCGACGATCCTTGATATGTCGAGACGTACCGCGAGCCGGCCGATCGCGTCGTGTTCGTCCGGGCTGCTCGCACCCAGCTCGGCCATCTGCCCGAGCACGGCGAACGATCGTGCGCCCGTGCCGCGCCGCGCGCGGTGTAGCGATGCGAGGGTCTGCAGCGCCGCACGCATCGACTCGGGGTTGGCGTTGTACGCGTCATTGAGGACGAGCACACCGTCGGCGCGTTCGACGGGCTCCATGCGCCACCGCGACACCGCGGTCGCGCTGCTCAGCGCATCGGCGACGACGGCAACG
>DATGFB010000235.1:0-6074 GCA_035309605.1 Jatrophihabitantaceae bacterium | reverse complement strand
GACGCTGCGCGGCGACCGGATGTGGGAGTTCCTCGACCGGCTGCTCTCGCTCGCGCTGCCGCGCATCCGCGACTTCCGCGGCCTGTCCGACCAGCAGTTCGACGGCAACGGCAACTACACGTTCGGCCTGACCGAGCAGTCGATGTTCCACGAGATCGACCCCGACACGATCGACCGTCCGCGGGGCATGGACATCACCGTCGTCACGACGGCGAGCAACGACGACGAGGGACGCGCGCTGCTTCGCGCACTGGGCTTCCCCTTCAAGGAGAACGTCTGACATGGCAACCGGAGCAAACACTCACCTCCGCTTCGCGGACCAGGTGCGCCACGGAGGGTTGGTCTGATGGCGAAGACAGCTCTGCGCAACAAGGCGGCGGCCAAGCCGAAGTTCAAGGTGCGCGGCTACACCCGCTGCCAGCGCTGTGGGCGCGCGCACTCGGTCTACAAGAAGTTCGGCCTGTGCCGGATCTGCCTGCGCGAGATGGCGCACGCAGGCCAGCTCCCCGGCGTCACCAAATCGTCCTGGTAATTCCTCTTCGCGGCAGGCCCTCGACGGGAACCGCCGCGAGAAAGAAGCAGCTCACATGACAATGACCGATCCGATCGCAGACATGCTGACGCGTCTGCGCAACGCGAACTCGGCGTTTCACGATGCCGTCGAGATGCCGCACTCCAAGCTCAAGGGGCACATCGCCGAGATCCTCAAGCAGGAGGGCTACATCGCCGGCTTCAAGGTCGTCGACGCGCCCGAAGGGCAGCCGGGCCGCGTGCTGCAGCTCGACCTGAAGTACGGGCCGAACCGCGAGCGCTCGATCGCCGGCGTGCGGCGCGTGTCGAAGCCGGGCCTGCGTGTCTACGCGAAGGCGACCGGCATGCCGCGCGTCCTCGGTGGCCTCGGCACCGCGATCATCTCGACCTCGACCGGGCTGCTGACCGACCGGCAGGCCGCCAAGCGCGGAGTAGGCGGGGAAGTCCTCGCCTACATCTGGTGAGGACGCTGACATGAGTCGAATCGGCAAGCTCCCCGTTCAGATCCCGTCCGGCGTCGACGTCGCGATCGAGGGCCAGAACGTCACCGTGAAGGGCCCGAAGGGCACGCTCACACACACCGTGGTCGAACCGATCACGGTGGCCCGCGACGACGGCGCGATCACCGTTGCGCGTCCCGACGACGAGCGCGACTCCAAGGCGCGTCACGGCCTGTCGCGCACGCTGATCGCCAACATGGTCACCGGTGTGACCGAGGGTTACTCGAAGACGCTCGAGATCGTCGGCACCGGTTACCGCGTCGTCGCGAAGGGCAGCGACCTCGAGTTCGCGTTGGGCTACTCGCACCCGGTGCTCGTGAAGGCGCCCGAGGGCATCACGTTCCGTGTCGAGGCACCGACCCGCTTCGCTGTCGAGGGCATCGACAAGCAGAAGGTCGGCGAGGTCGCCGCGAACATCCGCAAGCTGCGCAAGCCCGACCCGTACAAGGGCAAGGGCGTGCGCTACCAAGGCGAGAACATCCGCCGCAAGGCCGGCAAGGCAGGGAAGAAGTAACGATGGGCGCTTCGATAGTTACCAAGCAGGCGCGGCGCAGCGCGGGCGTATCCGCCGCGCGGCGCACTGCCAAGGCACGCCGGCACTTCCGGCTGCGCAAGAAGGTCGTCGGCACGGCCGAGCGGCCACGACTGGTGGTCAGCCGTTCGTCGCGGCACCTGTTCGCGCAGGTCGTCGACGACAACAAGGGCGTCACGCTCGCCTCGGTGTCGACGTTCAAGTTGAACGACGGCGACAAGACGGCGCAGGCCAAGCAGGCGGGCGCAGAGCTCGCCGCCGCGGCGAAGGCCGCCGGTGTCAGCAAGGTCGTGTTCGACCGTGCGGGCGCCACTTACACCGGACGTATCGCGGCGTTCGCAGACGCGGCTCGCGACGCTGGATTGGAGTTCTAATGCCGGGTCCGCAGCGAGGCTCCCGTTCCGGGGGTCCCAACGAGCGAGGCGGCGAGCGCGGCGAGCGCCGCGGCCGGGGTGAAGGCCGCAACAGCGGTGCCAGCGCGCCCGAGAAGAGCGCCTATCTCGAGCGGGTCGTGACGATCAACCGCGTCGCCAAGGTCGTCAAGGGTGGCCGGCGGTTCAGCTTCACCGCACTGGTCGTCGTCGGTGACGGCGACGGCACGGTCGGCGTCGGGTACGGCAAGGCGAAGGAGGTGCCGGCCGCGATCGCCAAGGGCGTCGAGGAGGCCAAGAAGAACTTCTTCAAGGTGCCGCGCATCCAGCAGACGATCCCGCACCCGGTGCAGGGCGAGAAGGCCGCCGGTGTCGTGCTGCTCAAGCCGGCCAGCCCCGGTACCGGTGTGATCGCCGGTGGCCCGGTGCGTGCCGTGCTCGAGTGCGCCGGCATCCATGACGTGCTGTCCAAGTCGCTCGGCTCGGACAACCCGATCAACATCGTGCACGCGACGGTTGCCGCGCTGAAGGGCCTCGTGCGTCCCGAGCAGGTGGCCGCCCGCCGCGGCCTGCCGCTCGAGGACGTCGCCCCGGCCGGCCTGCTGCGCGCGCGTGCCGGAAAGGCGTCGTGATGTCGCGCCTGAAGATCACCCAGACCAAGTCGGGCATCGGCAAGAAGCAGAACCAGCGCGAGACGCTGCGCACGCTCGGGCTCAAGCGCGTGCACGACGTCGTCGTCAAGGAGGACCGGCCCGAGATTCGCGGCATGGTCAAGACCGTCACCCATCTGGTGTCGGTCGAGGAGGTTGAGTAGTCGTGGGCAACTTGAAGGTGCACCACCTGCGCCCGGCGCCCGGCTCGCACACCAAGAAGACCCGCGTGGGTCGTGGTGAGGGCTCCAAGGGCAAGACGGCCGGCCGCGGCACCAAGGGCACCAAGGCCCGGTACCAGGTGTCGGCTGCCTTCGAGGGCGGGCAGCTGCCGCTGCACATGCGGTTGCCGAAGCTTCGGGGCTTCAAGAACCGGTTCCGTGTCGAGTACCAGGTCGTCAACGTCGCCTCGCTCGCGCAGCTGTTCCCTGAGGGCGGCACCGTCGGTCCGGACGAGCTCGCGAACGCGGGCGCGGTCCGCAAGGGCGAGCCGGTGAAGGTGCTCGGCAACGGCGAGCTCGGCAGCGTCAAGCTCGAGGTCACGGCACACGCGTTCTCCGAATCGGCGCGCGAGAAGATCCTCGCCGCCGGCGGATCGGTCACCCAGCTCTGACGGACCGGCCGACCCGGGCGGGCATCGCTAGGCGGCTGTTAGCCTGAGCGGGTCCGTCCCGGCCGGGACGAGCGCCTGGGACGGCGTCTCCAGCGCGCGCGGCAAGGCTCCATACCCTCGACGGTCCGTTCCAGGAGGATCCGTGTTCAGCGCATTCCTATCGGCGTTCCGGACGCCGGATTTGCGGAAGAAGCTGCTGTTCACGCTGTCGATGATCGTCCTGTACCGACTCGGTGCCTCGATCCCGACGCCGAACACGAACACGCACGCGATCAACGGCTGCATCAAGCAGGCCTCGCAGGGCAGCAACGCGAACGTCTACTCCCTGATCAACCTGTTCAGCGGTGGCGCGCTACTACGGCTGTCCGCGTTCGCGCTGGGCATCCTGCCCTACATCACGGCGAGCATCATCATCCAGCTGCTCGTCGTGGTGATCCCGCGCTTCGAGCAGTTGAAGAAGGAAGGCCAGGCTGGTCAGCAGAAGCTGACGCAGTACAGCCGCTACCTCACCATCGGTCTCGCGATCCTGCAGTCGACGGGCTTCATCGCACTTGCTCGCTCGGGTCAGCTGTTCCCGCAGTGCACGGCGTCGAGCATCCTCTACAAGAGCGACGTCTTCACGCTCGCGACGATGATCATCTGCATGACCGCCGGCACCGCAGTCATCATGTGGCTGGGCGAGCTCGTCACCGACCGGGGCGTCGGCAACGGCATGAGCGTGCTGATGTTCACGTCGATCGCCGCGCGCATCCCGAACGAGGGCAACACGATCCTGCAGAACGCCGGCGGGTTCGTGTTCACGCTGATCCTGTTCCTTGGCCTGGCGATCATCATCGCGGTCATCTTCGTCGAACAGGCGCAGCGCCGTATCCCGGTGCAGTACGCCAAGCGCATGGTCGGCCGCAGACAGTACGGCGGCACGTCCACCTACCTGCCGTTGAAGGTCAACCAGGCCGGTGTCATCCCGGTCATCTTCGCCTCGTCGCTGTTGTACATCCCGCAGTTGATCAGCCAGCTCACCGGCAACATCAACAACCCGAACCACTTCCAGCGCTGGATCACCAACAACCTGTTGCAGCAGTCGACGTGGACGTACATCCTCATCTACTTCGCTCTGATCATCTTCTTCACGTACTTCTACGTCGGCATCACGTTCGACCCGGTCGAGCGCGCCGACGACATGAAGAAGTACGGCGGCTTCATCCCCGGTATTCGTCCGGGGCGCCCGACTGCCGAGTACCTGCAGTTCGTGTTGTCACGAATCACATTGCCGGGGTCGCTCTATCTGGGAATTGTTGCCGTCCTGCCGAACTTTTTCTTCTCGATCACCAGCGGCAACAACCAGAACTTCCCGTTCGGCGGTACTGCAGTGCTGATCATGGTCGGCGTGGGTCTCGACACCGTGAAGCAGATCGAGAGCCAGTTGATGCAACGCAACTACGAAGGGTTCCTGCGGTAGTGGGACCTCGCAACGAAGGAGGACCAGCCTGATGCGACTGGTCCTCGTCGGCCCGCCTGGTGCGGGCAAGGGAACCCAGGCGGAGTTCATCTCCGAGTTCTTCGCCATCCCCAAGATCTCGACCGGCGACATCTTCCGTGCCAACGTCGCCGGCGGCACGAAGCTCGGCCAACTCGCGAAGAAGTTCATGGACGCCGGCGACCTCGTCCCCGACGAGGTGACCAACGCGATGGTCCGCGATCGGCTGGCGCAGCCCGATGCGGTCGACGGGTTCTTGCTCGACGGCTTTCCGCGCAACGTCCAGCAGGCGCACGAGCTCGACGACATGCTCGACGAGATCGGCTCCAAGCTCTCGGTCGTGCTCGATCTCGATGTCGATCACGACGAGGTGGTGCGCCGCCTGTCCGGCCGGCGGACGTGCAAGAAGTGCGGGCACGTGTGGCACGTCGAGTACGACCCGCCATCGACCGTCGGCATCTGCGACAAGTGCGGTGGCGAGCTCTATCAGCGCGACGACGACCGTCCCGAGACCGTCCGGCACCGCCTCGAGGTGTACGCGCAGCAGACCGAACCGTTGATCTCGTTCTACCTCGAGCGCAGCCAGCTCGTCGCGATCGACGCGCTGGGCCACGTCGAGGACGTCACCGACCGCGCGATCGCCGCACTGTCGCCCCACGCGGACTGATCCACGGGCACAACCATGCGCACCTTGCCCGAACGCATCCAGATCAAGACCCCTGAGCAGGTTGGGCTCATGCGGGCGGCCGGATTGGTCGTCGCGCGCGCGCTGCACGAGATGCGCGCAGCGGTCGCGCCGGGCGTCACGACTGCTGACCTCGACGCGATCGCTCGTCAGGTGCTCGCCGATGCCGGTGCGACATCGTCGTTCCTCGGCTACCACGGCTACCCGGCGGTGATCTGCTCGTCGGTGAACGACCGGGTCGTGCACGGCATCCCGTCGCCCCGCGAGCCGTTGCGCGAAGGCGATCTGCTGTCGATCGACTTCGGCGCGGTCGTCGACGGCTGGCACGGCGACTCCGCGATCACGGTGCCGGTCGGCGCGGTGTCGGCCGAGGCGCGCGCTCTGTCCGACGCGTGCGCGGCGTCGATGTGGGACGGCCTCGCCGCAGCACAAGCCGGTGCGCGGCTGTCCGACATCTCGCACGCGATCGAGTCGTCGATCCGCGCCAGCGGCGACTACGGCATCGTCGCAGGATACGGCGGGCACGGCATCGGCACCGAGATGCACATGGCGCCGCACATCCTCAACTACGGACGTCCGGGCAAGGGGCCGCGCTTGGTGCCCGGCATGGTGCTCGCGATCGAACCGATGATTACGCTCGGCTCGCGCGCGACGCATGAGCTCGAGGACGGCTGGACGGTGAGCACGGTCGACGGCTCCTGGGCCGCGCATTGGG
>DATGFB010000234.1:0-7860 GCA_035309605.1 Jatrophihabitantaceae bacterium | reverse complement strand
GAGTCCTACCTGCAGTAACCCCATCGACTGGTCAGTTGTGCGTCGACTGGTCACCTATAACTGACCAGTCGCGCCGCAAGTGACCAGTCAACGTGGGGGTCAGGCGGTGACGTCCTTGCCGGCGAAGCGCGCCCAGGCGAGCGACAGGAACAGCGTGACGTAGGCGAGGGCGACGAGCAGCCCGTGCGTCATCGCCGTCGTATTGACCGGGTCACGCAGCAGATCGATCCATGACGTCCAGTAGTGGCTCGGCAACCAGCCGTGTATCACCGACAGCTGCGGCACTTGATCGAGCACTTCGCTGACGATCGTCAGGGTGAGCGTCGCCGCCATTGCCGCGACCGGCACCTCGGTCATCGTCGACACGAACAACCCGAGGGCGCCGACGATCGCCATGCACGCGATGACGTAGAGCGCGACGAGCAGCACCCGATACATCCCGTCCGCGTACGACAGCGTGCGGCCGCTCAGCAGGGTCATGCGCCCGCTCGGGAACAGCACGGCTCCGATCGCGATGCCGCTGGCCGACACGACGACAACGGATACCGCGCACCACGCGACGATGCCGCCGAACTTCACGGCGAGCAGCCGGGTACGCCCGACCGGAACCGCCAGCAGATAGCGCAGCGTGCCGACGTTCGCCTCTCCGGAAATCGCATCGCCGCCCACGACGGAGACACCCAGCGGCAGGAACAGCGGCGTGACCGCGAGCACCGCAGCCAGCGCGGCGAACAAGCCGTTGTCGGTGATGCTGCCGAAGATCGACCCGCCGCGTCCGGGATGGCGGCTCGCCTTGACCGCCACCGCGATCAACGCCGGCACGAGCGCATACACGGCGAGAAGTGCGATGTTGCGCCGGCGGCGGAACACCATGCCCAGCTCTGAACGCAGGAACCTACCCCGAGACATCGAACCCGCTTCCGGTGAGTTCGACGAAGATGTCTTCGAGATCAGGCCGTTGCGCGACGAACGCACGCACCCCGACGCCATCGGCGACGAGAGCCGCGACGACATGCTCCTCGCGAACGGCGCCGAGCACACCGCTGACTCCGGTCGTGTCGAGCTGCACGGCCGTCAACCCGAGTCGCCGCAACGTCGCTGCCGCGGTCTCCCGATCAGCGGTGTCGACGCGCACCCGCATGCGCTGCTGGGTAGCCAGTTCGACGAGCGAGCCCTGCCACACCATCCGGCCGACGCTCATGACGCCGACGTGTGAACACACCTGCTCGACCTCGCTGAGCAGGTGCGACGACACGAAGACGGTTGTTCCGTCGCGGCCCAGCTGGCTGATCAATCCGCGGACCTCGCGCGTGCCCTGCGGGTCGAGGCCGTTCGTCGGCTCGTCGAGCACCAGAAGGTCGCGCGGCTTGAGCAACGCAGCAGCGATGCCCAGCCGCTGCCGCATACCGAGCGAGTAATTGCGGTACTTCTTCGCGGCCGCGTTCGTGAGCCCCACGCGGTGCAGTGCCTCGTCGATACGTCCGCGCGACGTCCGCGCCTGCGCCGCGCGGTCGGCGGCGTCCAGGCGCGCCAGGTTCGCGCGGCCGGACAGGTAGGGATGAAACGCGGGCCCTTCGACGAGCGAGCCGATCCGGGGCAGCACCTGCGCCGCGGCCGTGGCGAAGTCCTGGCCGAGCAGCGTGTGCGTGCCGCCCGTGGGGAAGACCAGGCCGAGCAGCATCCGGATCGTGGTGGTCTTGCCCGAACCGTTCGGCCCGAGGAAGCCGTACACCGACCCGGCCGGAACGTCCAGATCGAGTGCGTCGACGACGACCTGCCTGCCGAACCGTTTCGTCAGCCCGGCAGACGAGATCGCGGTCGTCACTTGTGCGTGGCGGCCGCGCGGTAGAGGACGTCCGGATCGACGGCGCCGGCGAATACCCGTCCGTCGTCGGTGAGCAGGACGGAGAACAGCGGTGCATCGAGTATCCGGCCCGTGCCCCACGCGCCGCTGACCCGCGGCAGCGCCTGCAATTCGTTCTTGCGCGGCGCAGCACCCTCCGAAGTCGGCGCGCGGTACTCGACGACGGATGACCAGCCGGTACCGATGACCGATGCCGGATGACCCGAGTCGGGCTCGGGATAGTCCGCGTTGAACCCTTCCTTGACGGTCGCGCCCGGCGGTGGCGTGAACGCGAAGTTCGCGCGAGACGGCGTCGCGAACGACACGTCCGAGAACTCGATGTCGACCGCGGCCGACGAGCTGCCGCGCGCGAATACCTGCACACCGAGCGGGACCTTCGTCCGGCCGTCCACCGAAATGCGCACCGACCCGACGCGCGTGCTCGAGTCCTTCGGCGTCAGCACCAGCACGTAGGCCGTCCGGTCGGCGACGACGCGCGTGCCTTCGACGGTCACCGTGGTCGACGGGTCGAGCGCCGCAAGCGCACGCGTCGCGAGCTGCTCGGGTGTGAGCGATTCGACCGTCGGCGGTGCCAGGCGTTCGTCGTGCGCCGGCAGCTTCACGTGCGTCGCGGTGAAGTCGCTGCTGCTCCATTGCCAGAGATCCGTACCGGAATGGAAGACGTCGGTCTCGTCCGTCGTACCGAGCAGCGCCACTCGCTGCTGGTCAGGCCCGGCGTACCAGCAACGCAGCGTGTGCGAGCCGGCGAGCAGCGAGGTCATCGACGTACTCGAATCCGACGACACCACACCGGGCAGCGAGGGCAGCCCGAGCGAGATCTGCGCGACGATCGTCCCGGAGAAGCCCTGGTGGTTTGCACTCTGCATGCCCGCCAGCAGGGCGGTGGGCGTGGTGGGCGGCACCGGCTCGGGAGTGGCGTGGGCGGCGATAACGCTCCCTGCGACGACGGCTACGGCCCCGACGACGCCGACCGGGGCCAGCCAGCGCAACGTGCGATGCTGTCGCAGCATGCTCCCCAAGCCCTTCACTGGACCCAGGGTGCGTACCACGCACTGTGATCAGGCTGAGCGGTTCCTGTCCCGTATTGCCCTTTCGGTGCCAGGCTTCTCGGCGACATGTCAGCGTCGCCGCGCGGCGCAGGAGGAGGCAACCGTGCGACTGCTCATCGTCGAGGACGAAGTCCGGCTGGCTTCCGCGCTGCAGCGCGGTCTCGCGGCCGAAGGCTTCACGGTCGATGTCGCGCACACCGGCCCGGACGGTCTGCACATGGCGTCCGAGACGTCGTACGACGCCGTGATCCTCGACATCATGCTGCCGGGGCTGTCCGGCTACCGGATCATCGAGCAATTGCGCGGCGCCGAGAACTGGGTGCCGATCCTAATGCTCACGGCCAAGGACGGCGAATACGACGAGGCGGACGCGCTGGACCTCGGCGCCGACGATTACCTGACCAAGCCGTTCTCGTTCGTCGTGCTGCTCGCACGCATCCGTGCATTGCTGCGTCGCGGCGTTCAGCCTCGTCCGGCTGCACTCACCGTCGACGACTTGGTGCTCGACCCGGCAGCACACACGGTCAGCCGCGGTGGTACCCCGATCGAACTCACGCCGCGTGAGTTCTCGCTGCTCGAATTCCTGATGCGTCGTGCCGGTGATGCGGTGAGCAAGGCTGACATCCTGCATCACGTATGGGATGCGAACTACGAGGGCGACGCCAACGTCGTCGAGGTCTACGTCGGCTACCTCCGGCGCAAGATCGACGCGCCCTTCGGCAAGCAGAGCGTGCAGACGGTCCGTGGCGCCGGGTACCGCTTGACCGCCGAGGCCAGCTGACCCGCCCGTCCGGACGGCGCGCGGTGCCCGATGGCTAACTGGTGGCCGGTCCGCTGGTGGGCGTCGCTGTCACTGCGCGCGCGGTTGACGCTGCTCGCGACGGCGCTGTTCAGCCTGGCGGTGTTCACCGGCGCGGCGCTGCTGGTCATCCTGCAGCGATACGCGTTGCTGCACACGCTCGACAACTCCGCGTCGAAGTCGGCGAGTGACACCGCAACTCTGGTACTGCAAGGCAAGGTGCCGACCTCGATCGTGCCGACGACCGGTGGTGTCGTCGCGATGCAGATCGTGGACGCCGGCGATCACGTGATCTCGACCAGCGCGGGCGCCGTCGACCGCTATCTGCCACTGATCGATCCCGAGCAGCTCAAGCACGCCCGCGCGGGACAGCGGTTCACCATTCCGAGCCCGACGTCGTCGTCGCAGTGGCGCATCGTGGCCCAGAAGGCGGGCGACGACACCGTGCTCGTCGCGACCGACCTGAAGGGCGTCAACGACAGCGTGCGCCTGCTCGGCCGCGCAGCAGTGATCGGCGGTCCGATCGCCGTGCTGCTGATGGCACTCGCGACGTACGGAGTCGTCGCGCTGACGTTGCGGCCTGTTGCCGGCTTGCGGCAGAGCGCCGCTGCCATCACCGCTGCGGGACTTTCCGATCAGCGCTTGCCCGTCCCGAGCGCACAGGACGAGATCCATCGGCTGGCCGTCACGCTCAACGCAATGCTCGACCGGATCGACATCGCAACGCAACGACAGCGCACCTTCGTCGGCGATGCGGCACACGAGCTGCGCTCGCCGCTCGCGTCATTGCGCGTGCAGCTCGAAGTCGCACAACGTCTCGGCGACAGTGCGGACCTGCAAGGTCTCATCGACGACGTCCTCGTCGACGTCGGGCGGCTCGACCGACTGGTCGAGGACCTGCTCGCGCTCGCGCGGCTCACCGAGAGCGGCGGTGCGCTGCCCAGGCACGAGCGGGTCGACCTCGCCGAACTCGTCACCGACCTCGTGCCCGCATACGAGACGGCTCGCGTGCCCGTCACGGTGTCGTCGGTCATGCCTGCGACCGTTACCGGCGACCCGGACGGGCTGCGCCGGGTCGCGATCAACCTCGTCGACAACGCGGTCCGGTTTGCGCGCACCGGCGTGACGATCGGCGTCGAATCGGCCAACGGCGCCGGACGGCGCACGGTGACCCTGCTGGTCACCGACGACGGGCGCGGCATTCCGCCGGCCGAACGCGAGCGGGTGTTCGACCGCTTCTATCGCGTCACCGCGTCGCGCTCGCGCGAGACGGGCGGCACCGGCCTCGGTCTGGCGATCGTGCGCGATGTCGTCCGCGCGCACGGTGGCACCGTGCGGCTGACGAGCAACCCCGCCGGGCGCGGGACGCAGGCGATCGTCACGCTGCCCGGCGAGTGACGCTCCGAACTCAGGACGACGAGCTCGACGGACACGGCGGCAAGACCCCGGCCGGTGACGACGAGCCAGTGCCCGTCGGCGTGGCGGTGGCTGAACTCGACGAGCTCGGCGGCGGCGTGGTGCACGTCGGCGTCGGCGCGACGAACTTGTACACCGTCAGGGTCACTTGGGTGCTCAGCGGATAGGCGATGCCGGGCGACGGGCTTTCGGTAGCGACCGTGCCGTCCTTTGTTCGATCGGCGGTCGGCACCGCTGTGCTGGCGTCGATGGACGTCCAGCCCGCGCCGTTGAGCGCGCTGAGCGCGTCGGGCAACTTCTTGCCCCGCACGTCGAGCAGCTTCACCTTGCCCGACGACACGGACAGCGTGATGGTGCTGCCGGGAGCTACTTCGGTGAACTGTTGCTTGTCCTGCGCGACGACCAGGCCGGCCGGTTGGTTGGTGTCGACAATCACCTGCTTGGCCTGCAGCCCCAACGTATGCAACTTGTTCACCGCATCGTTGTAGGACAACCCGACGAGATAGGGCACCTGCACGCTGGCCGGTTTGAAGATCGAGTACGTGACCGTCGACCCCTTCGCCGCGGCTGTGCCGGCCTTGGGATTCGTCTTGCACACGCGCCCGTCGATGCCCTGCGAGCCGTCGTCGCACGTGTCGCTGGTCGGCGAGTCGGACTGGACGGGGACGAAGCCGAGCGCGCGCAGCGTGTTCTCGGCGGCACTCGGTGTCTCGCCGACGACCGACAGCGGGATCGTCACGTTCTGGACCTTGTTGTCGGACCGGCCGATCAACACGATCGCCGCGATGGCCGCGCCGATGACGAGCAAGAGCGCCAGCACGATCGCGAGCCACACCATCCCGCGCCGCGGCTCGTCCTCGTCGGGCGGCTCGTCCATGCGTCGCACCGGTATGGGCGGCGGGGGCGTGCGGGCGATGAACTGGGTGCGTTCGGCGTCCGACATCACCGCCTCGGCGGCGACCGGCTGGTTGGCGAGTGCGCGCTGCAGATCGGTACGCATCTCGGCGGCCGACTGGTAGCGGTTCATCGGATTCTTCGCCAGCGCCTTCATCACGATCGAGTCGACCGCGGGCGGCACCTCGGGGTTGCGTGTCGACGGCGCGGTGGCGTTCTCGCGGACGTGCTGGTACGCGACTGCGACCGGCGAGTCGCCCTGGAACGGCGGAGCGCCGGTGATCAGCTCGTACAGCAGGCACCCGGTCGAGTACACGTCGGAGCGCGCGTCGACCGACTCGCCTCGTGCTTGCTCCGGCGACAGATACTGCGCGGTGCCGATGACGTTCGCGGTCTGCGTCACGGTCGCAGCGCTGTCGGCAACCGCGCGCGCGATACCGAAATCCATCACCTTGACCGCGCCGGCCTCGGTGATCATCACGTTCGCCGGCTTGATGTCGCGGTGCACGATGCCGTTGCGGTGACTGAAGTCGAGCGCGCCGCACACGTCGGCGACGATCTCCATCGCGCGGCGTACCGGCAGCCGGCCCTGCGCCTTGAGAATGTCGCGCAGCGTACGTCCCTCGACGAACTCCATGACGATGTACGGCACCGCGGTGCCGTCGGGCGCGAGGTCCTCGCCGGTGTCGTACACCGCGACGATCGACGGGTGGTTCAGCCCGGCCGCGGACTGCGCCTCGCGACGGAACCGGTGCAGGAACGCGGGATCACGGGCCAGATCGGCACGCAGGATCTTGATCGCGACGTCGCGCCCGAGCCGGACGTCTCGTCCGCGATGCACCTCGGCCATGCCCCCGTACCCGATCAGCTCGCCGAGCTCGTACCGGCCGCCGATCACTCTCGGCTGAGTCATGCTGGGTCCCAACTCCTCAATGTGCGGCGCATCAGTGGTTTCCGCCTGACCGCAAGTAGGCCTCCATGACCGCCTTGGCCACAGGTGCGGCTGCGAGACCACCGGTCGTCTCGTTGCCGTTCACTCCGCCGTTCTCGATGATGACCGCAACCGCGATCTTCGGATTGCCGTTGACGAGCGCGAAGCCCGTGAACCAAGCATCCGGCGGTGTCTCGACGCCGTGCACGAACACGCCGGTGTCGGCCGTGCCCGTCTTGCCGCCGACGACAACGTTCGGGATGTCGGTGATGGCTGCGGCATGGCCGGTCCCCTCAGGTGCCGAGATGACGCCCTCCATCATCGACTGCAGGTCCTGCACGTACTTGGTGTCGATCGCCTGCCCCAGCGTGGCCACCTTCGTGTCTGACAGAACAGACAGGTTCGGGCCGAGTTCCTGTTGCACGAGGTAGGGCTTCTGCAACGTGCCGCCGTTCGCGACCGCCGCGGACATCATCGCCGCCTGCAGCGGTGTGATGCGCACGTCGCGCTGGCCGAACGACGATTGCGCGAGCGCCGCGTCGTCGTTCTCGATCACGTTCGGATTGCCCACGGTCGATTCCGCGACGGGCAGTGGGACGTTGAGCTGGTCGCCGTCGAAGCCGAACGCCTGCGCCTGCTTCTCGATCGCCTGCGCGCCGAGCTTCTGGACCGCGAGTTGCGCGAATGCCGTATTGCAGGACTTGGCGAACGCGTAGGCCAGTGGAGCGGTCTGGCCGTTGAAGCACGTCTCGCCGCCGAAGTTCTCGACGCACGCGCCGCCACTCGCCGGGCAGCGTCCGCTACCTCCGAGCGGCCAGTAGTAGTTGGGCGCAGGGACCGACTGGTTGGGCTTCACGCCCGCCTGCAGTGCCGCCGCGGAGACGATCACCTTGAACATCGAGCCGGG
>DATGFB010000233.1:0-2212 GCA_035309605.1 Jatrophihabitantaceae bacterium | reverse complement strand
GCGCCCGCACGCGCTGACCCTGATCGAGGCGTTCGGCATACCGGAGCAAGCCATCGCAGCCCCGATCGCGCAAGGCGCCGAAGAGAAGCGCCAAGCCGAGATGCACGCCTAGATCCGGCCTGCCGTTCATCTGCGCGAAAGGTGCGCATCACCTGATTGCGGTTTTCGTGTCGGTGTGATGTATCGTCGTGATACATCACGTCGTCATAGGTCGGCATAGATCGTCATCGGAGGTCGGACACGATGCTGGAGATCGCCGTCCTCGGGCTGCTCAACGAGAGCCCGATGCACGGGTACGAGCTCCGCAAGCGGCTGGCCAGCCTGCTCGGCACGTTCCGGGCGTTCTCCTACGGCTCGCTGTACCCGACGCTGCGGCGACTGTCCGACGCCGGGTGGATCTCCGAAGAGGCGCCGATCGATGCCGCTGCGGGCGTCCGTTCACGGCGCGGCAAGCGGGTCTATCAGCTCACCGCGGACGGCAAGGAACACCTCGCCGAACTGCTCGCCGAGGTCGGTCCCGACGCGTACGACGACGAGGGATTCGGCGCGCGGCTGGCGTTCTTCGGCCAGACGCGCTCGGATATCCGGCTGCAGATCCTCGAGGGTCGCCGTCGGCGCGTCGAAGAACAGCGCGAGGGCATGCGCAGCTCACTGGCGCGGACGGGCGAGCGGCTCGACCGCTACACGCGCGAGCTGCATAGACACGGGCTCGAGTCGGTCGACCGCGAGGTGCGGTGGCTCAACGAGCTCATCGAGCACGAGCGGTTGGGCGGCTCACCGCCCCCGCTCGGCGAGGGCAGGCGTTCATGACCAGCAACACCGACAATCAAGGAGGAGCCCCGATGGGTTCAGATATTCAGGCCGGCGGGCCCATCCGGGTCGCGATCGTGGGCGTGGGCAACTGCGCCGCGTCACTCGTCCAGGGCGTGCACTTCTACCGGGACGCCGACCCGAACGCCAAGGTGCCCGGGCTCATGCACGTCAACTTCGGCCCGTACCACGTGCGCGACATCCAGTTCGTCGCCGCGTTCGACGTGGACGCCAAGAAGGTCGGCCTCGACCTGTCGCAGGCGATCGTGGCCAGCGAGAACAACACGATCAAGATCTGCGACGTCCCCCAGCTCGACGTGCCGGTGTTGCGTGGCCACACGCTCGATGGTCTCGGCAAGTACTACCGCGAGACGATCACCGAATCGGACGAGGAGCCGGTCGACGTCGTCTCCGTCCTGCGCGAGCAGCGCGTCGACGTGCTGATCTGCTACCTGCAGGTCGGCTCCGAGGCCGCCGCGAAGTTCTACGCGCAGTGCGCGATCGACGCCAAGGTCGCGTTCGTCAACGCGCTGCCGGTGTTCATCGCGAGCACGCCGGAGTGGGCGAAGAAGTTCGAGGACGCGGGTGTGCCGATCGTGGGCGACGACATCAAGTCGCAGGTCGGCGCGACGATCACGCACCGCGTGCTCATGAAGCTGTTCGAGGACCGCGGCGTCGAGGTGCAGCGCACCTACCAGCTCAATGTCGGCGGCAACATGGACTTCAAGAACATGCTCGAGCGCGAGCGGCTGGAGTCGAAGAAGATCAGCAAGACGCAGTCGGTCACGTCGCAGGTCCCCGACCGCGACCTCGGCGAGCGCAACGTGCACATCGGCCCGTCCGACTACGTCGCGTGGCTTGACGACCGTAAGTGGGCGTTCGTCCGCCTCGAGGGCAAGACGTTCGGTGACGTGCCGCTGAACCTCGAGTACAAGCTCGAGGTGTGGGACTCGCCCAACTCGGCCGGCATCATCATCGACGCCCTGCGCGCCGCGAAGATCGCCAAGGACCGCGGCATCGGTGGCCCGATCCTGTCGGCATCGTCCTACTTCATGAAGTCCCCACCCGTGCAGTACTTCGACGACGAAGCCCGCCAGGCCGTCCAAGACTTCATCGAAGGAACAGTAGAGCGGTAGTAGACCAATCACGACAATCAACGGCCGGTCCCCTACGTGGGGCCGGCCGTTGGCATAAGAGACACCGCAGCCCGAGTGGTGACCAAGCGAGCGATGAGCGCTCGCGCGAAGAGCCGTGGCCCGCAGCTTGAGTGGTAGCCGCAAGAACGTTGAGCGCTCGCGCGAAGAGCCGTGGCCCGCGCGTGGCCGGAGGCCACTTGCGCGTGTGGCGCGCAGCGCCACGTCGGCCACAGACGCGCCGAAGGCGCGCGGCCCGACAGGGCCGC
>DATGFB010000232.1:0-2023 GCA_035309605.1 Jatrophihabitantaceae bacterium | reverse complement strand
AGCACGCCGACGATGCCGGTGGGGCCCTCGTAACGCGACTTGTCCAGCCCGTAGCGCGCGGCCGAGTCAGCGTCGTGCGCCGTGCCGGTGACCTGGGTCGGGCGAGTGTGCGGGGTGTCGGACAGCAGCGCGCCGAGGGTGACGACTATGCGCACGTCCAGCTCGCCGATCACGCCGAGCAACTCGCGGCAGAACGTGCGCCAGCGCATGTTGGGCTCGATGCCGCGTACGAGCACGAGGTCGAATTCCGCGCCCGGCGGCCGGCAGAACGAGAACCGCGTGGTCGGCCAGCTCACGCGCCGGCTCACCCCGTCGATGAGCGAGACCGTGGGCCGGTTCACCTGAAAGTCGTAGTACTCGTCCGGGTCGAGCTCGGTCAGAGGCTGGGCGTCCCAGACCAGCTCGAGATGCTCGACCGCGCCGGTGGCCGCGTCACCCGCGTCGTTCCAGCCCTCGAACGCTGCCACGAGTACCGGGTCGGTCAGACGCGGCCAATCGGACGCAGCAGTCATGCGACCACCCTACGACGCCTGGCACAATTGCCCGGATGTCGGCGCTGCAGGCCGTCCTCTTCGATATGGACGGCACGATCGTCGACACGGAGCCGTACTGGATCGCCGCTGAATATGCCCTCGTCGAGGCACACGGCGGCACGTGGTCCGACCAGCACGCGCACGCCTTGGTAGGCAACGCGCTGCTCGCGTCCGGGGCCTACATCCGCGAGCACGGCAACGTGGACCTCGAGCCCGAGGCGATCGTCGACGCGCTGCTCGACGACGTCGTGCGAGCGGCGGGCGAGCGGATGCCGTGGCGGCCCGGCGCTCGGGAGTTGCTCGCCGTACTGGGTCGCGCGGACATACCCGCCGCGATGGTGACGATGTCGTACCGGCGGCTCGCCGACACGGTGGTGCAGGCGATCGCACCCGAGCAGTTCGCCGTGGTCGTCACCGGCGACGAGGTGCTCGACGGCAAGCCACACCCCGAGGCGTACTTGACGGCGGCGGCTCGACTCGGCGCGCAGCCGCAGCGGTGTGTGGCCATCGAGGACTCGCCGACCGGTATCGCGTCGGCGCGCGCGGCCGGATGCGTCGTCGTCGCGGTACCACATCACGTGCCGATATCGCCCGAACCCGGGCTCACCGTCGTCTCGTCGCTGGCCGATCTCGACGTCGCCGCGCTCGAGGCGTTGATGCGCTCAGGCCGCTGACCCAGGGACGGGCTGGCCGCGGTGGTCGAGGTCGATCAACGGCAACGGGTCGGATGTCGGGTACGGCGGCGGCGTACCACCGAACGCCGGACAGCGCGCCTGATGGTCGCACCACTCGCACAGACGTCCCGGGTTCGGCCGGAAGTCGCCCGTCTCGGCCGCTCGCCGGATCGCGGCCCAGATCGCTTTGAGCGTGCGCTCGAAGCGCTCGAGCTCGGTGGCGTCGGGCGCGTAGCTCAACGTGTCGGTGTCGGCGAGATACATCAGGCGCAGCTGGCGCGGCACGACGCCGCGCGTGCGCCACAACACCAGCGCGTAGAACTTCATCTGGAACAGCGCCTTGGCTTCGAACGCCTCGCGCGGCGAGGCGCCGGTCTTGTAGTCGACGATGCGGATGTCGCCGGCCGGTGAGATGTCGATGCGGTCGACGTAGCCGCGCAGGCGCAGCCCGTCGATGACGATCTCGACACGCTCCTCACGCGCGGCCGGTTCCAGCCGCGACGGGTCCTCGAGCGCGAAGTAGTTCTGCAGGAGTGCGGCTGCACTGTCGAGCCATTCGCGCAGCTGGCCGCCGTCGGAATCGTCGGCGAACAACTCCGCTGATTCTGGTGCTTCGTCGAGAACCCGCTGCCACGCATCCGGCACGAGTGCCTGCGCCGCGGCGAGGGTGCGCTCGGCGGCCGGCAGATCGAAGAGCGATTCGAGCACGGCGTGTACCAGGGTGCCGCGGGTCGCGACCCGCGACGGTGCCTCAGGCAGGTGATCGATGCAGCGGAATCGGTAGAGCAGCGGGCACGCCTTGAAGTCCGCCGCGCG
>DATGFB010000231.1:0-3279 GCA_035309605.1 Jatrophihabitantaceae bacterium | reverse complement strand
CACGTAATGGTCGATGGTGAGGCCGGTGAGGCTCTCGACGACCTGAACGAGCTTGGCACCGCCCGCACCACGCTTGGCCTCCGTCGAACCCGACGCGTCGTTGTAGGCGAACGCGTACGCCGAGTTGAGCTTGTTGTAGCCGTAGCCGGGGATGTTGACGTACGAGTCACGGGGCAGCGAGATGAGCGTCGCCTTCGCCCCGTTGGCCGGGACGTGGACGATCATCATCGTGTCGGTGTTCAGGCTGCCGCCGTCGCGGCCGGTGCCGAGTGCGGCGAGTTCTGCGTCCGTCGCGGTCTGGCGGTCGTCGTTGCCGACGATGAGGATGTTCTGTGCCTTGCCGTCGATGTCGTGCTTGGGCTTCGAGACCGCGTTGTTCGCGAACACGTCCACGCGTTTGATGCCGGCGTTGAATGCGTGGTACTTCTCCCAATAGACGCCGAACACGGCCAGCAGGAAGACCGAGAGCGCCGCGGCGAATACGCGCACGAGCGTGTGCACGCGATGCCAGCCGATAGCGGGACTGTGCGCCGCGTGCCGTCGGTGCTTGCCGCGCGGATCCAACTCCGGCGGCAGCGGCGGCAGCTCGCTCATCTGGCCGAGGTTACCGGCGTATTCCTGTGAACCTCGGCTGATGTGAGCGCCGGGCCTTAGTTGATGCAGCCCAGCGATCCAGCGCTGGGCGCCGTGGTGACCGGCTTGGTCGTGGTTGTCGGCTGTGTCGCAGATCGCGTCGGCGCGGTGAGCCCGTTCACCTGCACGCCGTTGGTCCCGAGTACCAATGTGACGCGGGTGACTGTCGAGTTTGCTGTCACCTTTGCCCCGCGGACGGCGTTGGCGACCGCTTTCGCCTGCGCCTCCTTGCCGGGCGGATACTCGACGGTCGTTGCCGTGGTCGCGTCGGTCGAATCGATGTTCGCGACGCCGAAGCCGAGCGCCTTGAGCCGATCGCCGTTGCGGCCGGCGAGCCCGACGACGTCGGTGCCGTTGAGCACGTCGACACTCACCTGCGCGGGCGCGGCCGGCGTCGCCGACTGGTAGGCCGAGTCACCCGACGGCTGATCGAGGTCACGCACGAACGCCGCGATCGCTGCAGTGTTGACCTCCACGATCGACGTCTCGACACCGTCGGGGTAGATGAGGGCGGGGCCGTTGTTCGGAATCGTCTTGTACGTGATGTTGCCTTCGGTCATCGACGCGAACTCATGCCCGAGCGAGAGCAGGTCGAGCTTCGGGTCGGTCAGCAGGGAGCTGCCGACTGCGCCGAGCAGCCGATGCAGCTTGAACGGATTGAGGAGCACGCCGCCCGTCTCGACCTTGCGGAACGCGGCGGACAGGAAGTACTGCTGACGGGCGATGCGGTCGAGGTCGCCGCGCGGCAGCCCGTGGCGTTGCCGGACGAACGCGAGTGCCTGCGAACCCTTGATCGTCGACACACCCTTGGGCAGGTTTATGCCGGAGTAGCCGCGCCCGTATGCGTCGGAGTCAGTGTTCGCGTTCTGCGCGGCGTTCAGGCAGACCGTCACGCCACCGATCGCGTTGCTGATGCGGTAGAAGCCGAGCAGGTCGACCTGTACGTAGTGGTCGATGTGCAGTCCGGTCAGTGCGTCGATCGTCTTGATCGTCATCAGCAAGCCCGCACCCTGAGCGTCGCGTTCGTTCTTGCCCGCGGCCTTCGCGGTGGTGTAGCCGATGCCGTATGCAGAGTTGATCTTGCCGCGGCCGTGCCCGGGAATGTCGACCCACGCGTCGCGAGGGAACGAGATGATCGTCGCGCGCGAGCCGTTCGCCGGAATGTGCAACACCATCATCGTGTCGGTATTGACACTGCCACCGTCCTGCGCGGTGCTCAGGGCCTTCAGTTCGTCGGGCGTCGCGCCGGCCCGGCTGTCATTGCCCGTGAGCAGGATGTCGGTGGCCTTGCCGTCGACATCGGGACCGCTCAACGCGGGCACCGGCGGGCCGTGCGGGATGTTGTCGGTGAACGACTTGAACGTGGCCCAGAGCACGCCGCTGCCGATGATCACCAGAAGCGACAACAGGCTGGCCAGCAGGCGCAGCGTCAGCCGCAGCCCGTACGAACTCCGCATCGAGGTCGGGCCCGGTCGCGGTGCATCCGGTGTCGCGTCAACCACTCAGACCACGCTAGACCCGACGGGCAGCCGAACCGGTTTGCCGCGCCTGAAGGGCGCCCGGATAAGCGGCAGACGGCCCTCCGAGCTGCCCTGAGATAATCGCA
Source organism: Jatrophihabitantaceae bacterium (assembly GCA_035309605.1). Classification (GTDB taxonomy): domain Bacteria; phylum Actinomycetota; class Actinomycetes; order Mycobacteriales; family Jatrophihabitantaceae; genus DATGFB01. The sequence goes on along the minus strand of DATGFB010000231.1, from coordinate 1,040 downwards.
CTCGTTCCCGATATTGCGGAGGTCTGCGCGTGATGCGCGTTCTCGTTACCGGCGGCGCGGGATTCATCGGCGCCAACTTCGTGCACCACACGCTCGCGCATCGATCCGAGGCCGAGGTGACTGTGCTCGACCTCCTGACGTACGCGGGAAGTGAGCACAATCTCGCGCCGGCCGGTGATCGCGTTCGCTTCGTCCAAGGTGACGTCGCTGATGCGTCCGTCGTAGGACCACTGGTCGCACAGTCCGATCTTGTCGTGCACTTCGCCGCGGAGTCGCACAACGACAACTCGCTGCGCGATCCGTCGCCGTTCGTGCACACGAACCTGGTCGGGACGTTCACCATCCTCGAGGCCGTCCGTGCCCATGGGGTGCGGCTGCATCACATCTCGACGGACGAGGTGTACGGCGACCTCGAGCTGGACGATCCGGCAAAGTTCACGCCGACCACGCCGTACAACCCGTCCAGCCCCTACAGCTCGACGAAGGCCGGCTCCGACCTGCTCGTCCGCGCATGGGTGCGCTCGTTCGGCATCCACGCCACGATCTCGAACTGCTCGAACAACTACGGGCCCTACCAGCACATCGAGAAGTTCATCCCGCGCCAGATCACCAACGTGCTCAGCGACATCCGTCCGAAGCTCTACGGTGCGGGCGAGAACGTGCGCGACTGGATCCACGTCGACGACCACAACGCGGCCGTGTGGGCGATCATCGACAAGGGCGTCTCCGGTGAGACGTATCTGATCGGCGCGGACGGAGAGCAGAACAACAAGCAGGTCATCGAGACGATCCTCGAGCTCATGGGCAAGCCGTCCGACTGGTACGAACACGTGACAGACCGGGCGGGACACGACATGCGCTACGCGATCGATGCGTCCAAGCTGCGCGACGAACTGGGCTGGCGGCCGCAGTACACGGACATGCGGGCCGGGTTGCGCCAGACGATCGAGTGGTACCGCGACAACAGTGCGTGGTGGCAGGCCGACAAGAACGCGGTCGAGGCGCGTTACGCCGAGGTAGGTCAATGACAACACCGCGGC
>DATGFB010000230.1:0-4248 GCA_035309605.1 Jatrophihabitantaceae bacterium | reverse complement strand
AGGCGCGCGAACGCGGCGAGCAAGTGGTCGCGCCCGCACCGGGTCCGTTCCACCGGCCGACGCAGGAGAAGCGTGCGGCACGCGCCGAACGCGACCTCGCGTTGCTCGGCAAGGTGAACCCACTCGCACTGGAGGAGTTCGCCGCACTCGAGGAACGTCATCAGTTCTTGTCGACGCAGCTCGAAGACCTCAAGGCCACGCGCCGCGATCTGTTGACCGTGATCAAGGAAGTCGACGACCGCATCCTCGAGGTGTTCACGAGCGCGTATCACGACGTCGCGCGCGAGTTCGAGATCGTGTTCGCCACGCTGTTCCCCGGCGGCGAGGGACGCCTCGTGCTGACCGATCCGGACGACATGCTGCTCACTGGCATCGACGTCGAGGCTCGCCCACCGGGTAAGAAGGTCAAGCGGCTGTCGTTGCTATCAGGCGGTGAGCGCTCGTTGACCGCCGTCGCATTGCTCGTCGCGATCTTCCGGGCACGGCCGAGCCCGTTCTACGTCCTCGACGAGGTCGAAGCCGCGCTGGACGACATCAACCTGGGCCGGCTCATCTCGCTGGTCGCGGAGCTGCGCTCGAGCAGCCAGATCATCATCATCACGCACCAGAAACGCACGATGGAGATCGCGGATGCGCTGTACGGCGTCACCATGCGTGGTGACGGAGTGACGCAGGTGATCAGCCAGCGGCTGCGCGACGCAGGCGAGGCCTTGGCGCCGTCCGGCTGACCGCATACGGTGCCGTGGTGCGGGCCATCGTGGGGTTGGTCGCTGCCGCGCTCCTGGTAAGTGCGTGCACGAGTGGCGGCGGACATTCGAACGTCCACGCGTCGAGCGCGCCGTCATCGACCAGCGCGCAAAGCGCTGCGGTTGCCGCGAGCACGTCGACGAAACCGGCGAAGTCCGTTCCGGTGCACGTCTCGCTGAAGATCTCCGACGGTCAGACCGTCGGCGTGGGCTTGCCCTATATCGCGTTCTTCGACAAGAAGATCACCGACGGACGTGCGTTCGCGCAGGCGACGAAGGTCACGGTGAACGGCTCGCCTGCCGATGCCCGCTGGTACTTCGAGTACAGCGATCCCGTGAGCGGTCATGTCATGGAAGCCCATCTGCGCATGGCCAAGTACTGGCCTGCGCACGCGAGCATCCACGTTTCGATCGCGGCCGAGGGCAAGTCCGGCGGTGTCGTCCCGAATCAGCCGAACGCGCAATACACGTTCACCAACAGCGTGACGAGCAACTTCGCGACCGGCGATGCACGCATCGCGGTCGTCTACGACTCGACCCACTCGATCACCGTGCTCGACGACGGCAAGGTGTGGGGCACCTTCCCCGTGTCGCTCGGTGCGGACCACACACCCACTCGTCGCGGCTTCAAAGTGATCATGGAGCAGCTGCCGACCGTGTGCATGCGCGACAGCCAGGGCACGTATCACCTGTGCGGAGTCAAGTACGACTCGCGGCTCACCTATGACGGTGAGTACCTTCACGCGGCACCATGGAACTGCATCGGCCCGCCCGGGTGCACGGGACGGGAGAACAACATCGGCCGCGCCGACTCGTCCAACGGGTGCACGAACCTGCTTCCGGCCGACGCGGTCAAACTCTTCAACTTCCTCCGGGTCGGGGACGTGATCAATTACCCGGACGCGGACGGACCGCGAATGCAATTGGGCGACGGATACGGCGATTGGAATGTCACCTGGCCGCTGTGGGTCACCGGGGGAGCCGTACCGACCAGCTGAGTGCTTCCTGACCGGTGCTCGCTATACGTATGATGAATCCTTTAGCGTCTGCCCATGCCCGTTCGGCGTCTCATCCCGCTCATGTCGAGGGTCCTTGCGATCGCGCTAGGCCTCACCGCGTGCACGTCAAGCCTCGGCGGCCACGGCAGCAACGCGCCGACATCGTCGAGTTCGTCGATATCCAGGCGCGCCGCACCGTCGAGCAGCAGCTCCGCCCCCGCGGCCAAGCAGGTCACGGTGCACGTGTCGGTCAACATCTCCGACGGATCGGCCGTCGGCGTCGGCATGCCGTACATCGCCCGGTTCAGCACCGTGATCACCGACGGCAAGGTCTTCCAGAACGCGACGAAGGTGACCGTGAACGGGCAGCCGGTCGATGCGCGGTGGTACTTCGAGGTCTCGCACGACACGAGTTGGGCGATGGAGGCCCACCTGCGCACGCAGAACTACTGGCCGGCCAACGCGACGATCCATGTCGACCTGCCGATCCAGGGTTTGTCCGGCGGCGCGGTGCCGAGCAGGGCGAACACCGAATACGTCTTCGGCGACAGCCTGACGAGCGACTTCTCGACGACCGACGCGCACATCCTCACTGTGTCGAACGCGGCGCACACCCTCACCGTCATGGACAACGGCAAGCAGTGGGGGGTGTTCCAGATCTCGCTCGGTGCCGCTGACACGCCGACCAAGAACGGCACCAAGGTGATCATGGAAAAGGGCAAGGTCGTGCGCATGCGCGGCCCCGGCTACGACGACCCGCACGTGATGTGGACGCAGCGGCTGACCTACGACGGCGAGTACCTGCACTCCGCGCCGTGGAACTGTGTGGGCTACCCGGGCTGCACGGGCCCGTCGAACCACATCGGCTCGTCGAACTCGTCCAACGGCTGCACCAACTTGCGCCCGGACGACGCGATCAAGCTCTACGGGTTCCTCGGCATCGGTGACGTCGTGAAGTACCCGGATGCGGACGGTCCGCGCATGCAGATCGGCCAGGGCTACGGCGACTGGAACGTGACATGGGGCCTGTGGCAGACCGGCGGCGCGGTACCGACGCAGTGAGTGGGCCGACGCAGTGAGTGGCCGGTGTGAGGCCGGGGTCACACAGCTTACGTACGGCGCTCGCTGCATCGGTGAGACGAACCTGGGCCGAATTGGGTCGATGACCGTTCAATCGCATAACGTGGGCTCGTGCCGATGCCGAGTACCCGCAGCCCTCGACCTCGCCAGATCGGGGTTGTCCTTGCCGTGTCCGCAGTGATCGCGCTCGCGTTGAGCGCGTGCACGAGCGGCAAGACGAACGGACAGCCCTCGACCGTCAGCACCGCCGCCAACGGCAGCCCGACGACAGTGCCGGCCACGTCGTCGGCATCGTCGTCCGCGTCGTTCGTGCATGTCCCGGTGCACGTGTCGATCAACATCAGCGACGGTTCCTCCGTCGGCGTCGGCATGCCGGTGATCGCGATGTTCAACAAGAAGATCACCGACGGCAAGGCGTTCGAGGCGGCCACGAAGGTCACGGTCAACGGCGCGCCGGTCGACGCGCGCTGGTACTTCGAGTACTCCGACCCGGCGAGCGGCCACGTCATGGAGGCGCACCTGCGTGAGCAGAACTACTGGGCGCCGAACTCGCAGATCCACGTCGACCTGCCGGTGAAGGGGTTGTCCGGCGGGATCGTCGCGAACCACGCGGGCGAGCAGTACGCCTTCGACGACAGCCTGACGAGCGACTTCGCGACCACCGATGCGCACATCGTGACGGTGTCGGACGCGACGCACATGCTGACCGTCACCGACAACGGCAAGGTGTGGGCCACCGCCCCGGTGTCGCTCGGGGCGAGTGACACCCCGACCAAGCGCGGCATCAAGGTCATCATGGAGAAGGGCCGCGACATCTCGATGCGCGGCCCCGGCTACTTCGATCCCCACGTGAAGTGGACGCAACGCCTCACCTACGACGGTGAGTACCTGCACTACGCGCCGTGGAACACCTACAACATCACGCACGGCATCGACTCGTCCAACGGCTGCACGAACCTGCTGCTCGCCGACGCGACGAAGCTGTACGGGTTCCTCGGTGTCGGTGACGTCGTGAACTACCCCGACGCCAGCGGCCCGCGCATGCAGATCGGCCAGGGCTACGGCGACTGGAACATCACCTGGCCGTTGTGGGAGACCGGCGGGACGATCCCGACCCAGTGATCTTCCTCTGGATCGCGATTGCGGTCGTCGTCGTCGGCCTGGCGCTCGTCGCCGGGCTGGTGCTGCCGCGGCGGCGTGCCCAGCAGCGCACGCTTCCGCCGCGCAGTACCGAAGTTCCCCCGCGCGCTGCCGAGGTCGAGCAGCCCCCGCTGGTTGCCGAAGTCGCCGCGCCACCCGCGCCCGAGATCGAGCCCGAGCTCGAGGCCGAGCCCGGGCTCGAGACGCCGGAGCCGACTGCGGGGCGGTTGCTACGTCTTCGATCACGGTTGGCGCGCTCGCAGTCAGGCCTCGGTCGCGGGCTG
>DATGFB010000229.1:0-8834 GCA_035309605.1 Jatrophihabitantaceae bacterium | reverse complement strand
AGCACGTGTCGTCGTCGGGGAGGATCACGCGTCCAGTCTGCAGGCCGGGTCCGACAACGTCTGGCGGAAATCGGACATGACGATTCCGATGGTCATGACGCGCCGCGGCTACGGCGACGGCACGCGAGGACGATCGCTGATCAGCCGGTGTTGCGAAGGCCGGCGGCCACCCCGTTGATGGTGAGCAGCAGTGCCCGGCGCAGCTCGACGTCCACGGCGTGGTCGGCCTCACGCACGCGGCGCAGCAACTCCACCTGCAGGTACGAGATCGGGTCGAGGTAGGCATCGCGCACGCTGAACGTCCGTTTGAGCAGCGGCGCGTCGTCGAGCAGTTCCCGCTCGCCGGTAATGCGCAGCAGTTCGGCGACCGTGCGGTCGTGCTCCTCACGGACCACGTCGAATACGCGCCGCAACGGTTCGGGCACCAACGTTTCGACGTAGTGCGCCGCGATGTCGAGGTCGGTCTTCGCCAGCGTCATCTCGACGTTCGAGACGAAGGTGCGGAAGAAATGCCATTGCTGGTGCATCTCGGCCAGCACGTCGCCGAGTCCTGCAGCGCGCGCCGCGGCCAGTCCCGTGCCGACGCCGAACCAACCGGGCACGATCTGGCGTGACTGCGTCCAGCCGAACACCCACGGGATCGCGCGCAACCCGTCGATGCCGCTGCCCGATGACGGACGCTTCGCGGGCCGCGAACCGATGTTGAGCGAGCCCAGCTGCTCGACGGGCGTCGACGCGACGAAGTACGGCGGCAGATCGGGGTCGTCGACGAGTTCGCGGTACGCCGCGAACGCCGCGTCGGAGACGCGGGTCATGCACTCGTCCCACTGCGCAAGTTGCTCCGCGGGCTGACGCGGCGCGCGATGCAGCGCGGACGCCTGCAGCACAGCCGACAACGTCAGCTCGAGGTTCTCGCGCGCGAGCGCAGGCAGCGCGTACTTGTCACTGATCACCTCGCCCTGCTCGGTCACCTTGATCTCGCCGTCGAGCACGCCCCACGGCTGCGCGAGTATCGAGTCGTACGTCGGCCCGCCGCCGCGCCCGACCGTGCCGCCGCGGCCGTGGAACAGCCGCAGGCGCACGCCGTGCCGGCCCGCTACGTCACGCAGCACGCGCTGCGCCTTGTGGATCTCCCACTGCGACGTGGTGATGCCGGCTTCCTTGTTCGAGTCGGAGTAGCCGAGCATCACCTCCTGCACATCGCCGCGCAGCGCCACTACGTGGCGATACGTGGGATCTTGCAGCAGGTCGTCCAGCACGTCACCTGCGCGCCGCAGCTCGTCGACGGTCTCGAGCAACGGCACGAATCCGATGCGTGCGTACGGCTCGCCGATCTCGCCGACGCCGGCGCCGTGCACATCGACGAGGCCGGCTTCCCGTGCGAGTACGACCGCGGCGAGGACGTCGTCCGCGCCGCGCGTCATCGACACGATGTAGCTCTCGATGACTTCCGGCCCGTAGGTGTCGAGCGCTTCGCGGATTGCGGTGAACACCGCGAACGTGCGCGCGCCGGCCTCGTCGAGCGGCGGCGGCGTGGACGCGAGCGGACGGCGTGACGTGAGCTCCTTGGCCAACAGCCCGAGCCGGTACGGCCGCGGCAGATCGGCGTAGAGCCACGTCTCCTCGACGAGCCGATCGACGAGTTGCCCGACCGTGTGGTGATGCGCGTCCGCGTGCTCACGCACGTCCATCGTCGCGAGGTGCAGCCCGAATGTGGCGATCGTGCGCTCGACGCGAGCCAGCAATCCCTTGGCGATGAGCTCGCCGCTGTTCGCGCGTAGCGACCGTCCGAGCAGGGCCAGTTCGGCGAGCAGCTCCGCCTTGCCGAGGTAGTCGCGCCCCGGCACGTGCGGCAACCCGTCATCGATGCGTTGCCGTGTGTTGGCGATCTTGGCGTTGACGCATGTGAGCTTGAGGCGGTACGGCTCGGTCGCGTTGAGCGTGACGAGTCGCGGGTCGATGTCGAGCATGTCGAGATCGGTCTCGAGCGACGCGGTGAGCTCCGCCGACACGCCGACGACCGTCGTCGACGACGAGAGCTCTGCGATCAGCATGTCGATCGCACGCGTTGCGACGCGCGCGGAGACGTGGTGCTGCATGCGCAGCACGTCGCGCGTGACGTCAGCGGTGACGTTCGGGTTGCCGTCGCGGTCGCCGCCGATCCAGGTGCCGAACGTGACCGGATGCGCGTCGGTGCCGAGCGACGCGCCGTGCAGTTGCAGCTCGGCAGCGAGATCTGCGCCGAACTCCGGAATCGTTTCTTCGGCCAAGTCCTGCAGGTAGTACAGGACGTTGCGTGCCTCGTCGAGCGGACTGGGACGTTGCTGGCGTAGCTCGTCGGTCTGCCACACCAGGTCGACGATCTCGGCGAGGTCGCGATCCTGGCGGGCACGCGCTGCCGTGTCCGGCTCGGTCGGCTCGGCGAGGATGTCGGCGACGCGCCGAAGCTTGGTGAGTACCGAACGGCGGCTCGCTTCGGTCGGATGCGCAGTGAACACCGGCCGCACGGCCAGCTGGCTGATCGCCGTGGTCAGGCCGTCCGGGCCGAGTTCGTCGGCAACGGCGTTCACGGCGAGGGCGAGCCAAGCCTCGTCGGCCGGGCGCATCCGCAGGCTGCGCACGCGGTGCACCTGCTCGGCGACGTTGGCCAGGTGGAAATAGTCGGCGAACGCACGCACGAGCACCGATGCGGTGTCGATCGGCAGGTCCGCGAGCAGTTTCTGCACCTCGGTGCCGGCGGTAGCGCCGTCGGGCTCCTTGCTCTGCTTCGTGAGGTTGCGCACCAGCTCGACCAGCTCGAACGCCTCGTGCCCCTGTTGCCGCATGACCGATTCGCCGAGCAGCGCGGCGACGCGTCGTACGTCAGCGCGCAATGCCGCGTCCGAGGCAAGATCTGCACGCTCGCTCACCCGTCAAGTCTCACAGACGACGCACCGGCGCTTCGACCGTTCACCCAACTCGTCGGTAGGTGAGAATCGAGCACCATGCGCGTACTCGTGACCGGCGGCGCCGGCTACGTCGGCAGCGTCGTCGCCGCACAACTGCTCGCGGCCGGACACGACGTGCTCGTCGCCGACGACCTGTCCACGGGCCACCGCGACGCGGTGCCGCGCGGCGCGGAATTCGCACAGCTGGGCATTACCGAACTCGGCGACCGGATGCGCAGTTGGCGGCCGGATGCGGTAATCCATTTCGCGGCCAAATCGATCGTGGCGGAATCGGTGCGCGAGCCCGCGGCGTATTGGCGTAACAACGTGATCGGCACCGTTGCATTGCTCGATGCCATGCGCTCCGCAGATGTATTACGAATTGTCTTCTCGTCCTCTGCCGCGGTGTACGGCGAGGCGGCCGAGACGCCGATCGTGGAGACCGCTCCGGCGCGTCCGACGAGCCCGTACGGCGCCACCAAGTTGGCGATCGATCTGGCGCTCGCCGACTACGCGCGCGCCTTCGAGATGAGTGCGGTCAGCCTGCGCTACTTCAACGTCGCGGGCGCGCTGCTGTCGAGCGAGGGGCATTTCGGCGAACGTCACGTCAACGAGACGCACCTCATTCCGCTCGCCTTGCGCGCCGTCACCGGTCAGATCGACAAGCTGTCGCTGTTCGGCACCGACTACCCGACGCCTGACGGCACGTGCATCCGTGACTATGTGCACGTCGTCGACCTCGGCATCGCACATTTGCGGGCGCTCGACCTGGGTGGACCGGGCGAACATACGGTCGTCAACCTCGGCAGCGGCAGTGGGTACTCGGTTCGCGAGGTTCTCGCAGCGGTAGAAGGCGTGACCGGGACGGCGGTTCCGGTCACGGAGGCGCCCCGCCGTCCCGGCGATCCGGCCACGCTCGTCGCGTCGAATGCGGCCGCTGCGACGCTTCTCGGCTGGCGCCCGGAGCGCGATCTCACCGCGATGGTGGCCGATGCATGGGGATTCGTTCGACCCGGCTAATTCATGCCGAGATCTCGTCGCTTAGTGACCATTTGTCGGACTTTGCCTGCCATGGGTGGTTGCTTACGACCGAATTGGGTTGCTTGAGGCTTTTCACGCGTTGTCGGTTTTGTATTTGTCCAATTCCGCTTCGTCACTTCCCCAGTTATAAACAACCACACCGAGCGTGCGGGGGAAGCACAATTCCGGTCCGCCCCAGCGCGCGTGCGTGGACGAACAGACGGCGAATCACCGCCGGGGGAGCTGGGGGACGGACCATGAAGCTGCGCTCGTTTGGGCGGCGGCGCATCGTTGCGCTGGCCGTGGCCGGGATGCTTGTTACATCGGGATTCGTGTGGGCGGCTCAACCGAGCCCCGCCGCGTCGCCGTGTCCGATCCCGGGCGGGTTCGAAATCGACGGCGACATGCTGCAGAACACCTGCACGCCCGCCGGCGACGACTGGAACACGTCGGGTCTCGGCGTGCAGGTCTCGACCCAGGGCGGCACGTACAGCACCGCAGGCAAGGACGGCGGCAATCCGTCCACCTGGGTGACGGCTGGCAGCACGCCGAACAAGGCCGACTTCGCCCGCGCTTACGCGTTCGCACGCGTCGTGGGTGGGCACTACTTCGCGTACGTCGCGTGGGAGCGCACCTCCACATCGGGCACCCAGGGCTACGCGATCGAGATCGACAACTCCGGCACGAACGTCGCAACCGACGGCACACCCCAGCCGAACCGCTCGAAGGGCGGCTACGTCTTCTACATCTCTGCGCAGGGATCGAGTGCGCCGACATTCGCTGGTGACTGTGTGTTCACGTCGCAGTCGGACTACGGCAGCACGTGCAGCAACAGCGCGGCCGGGTTCGACGGCGCAGTAAACACAGCCGCTATCACTGACCCGTTGAACGGCAACGCAAGCGTCGCTATCGGCGGCTTCGACGAGATCGGGCTCGACGTCACCACGCTGACCGGCATCGCGCCGAGCTGTCCCGGCGCGTCGGCTGCGAGCCTCTATCTGCGCTCGATCACCGGCCAGACGAGCAACGGCAACCTCAAGGGCTACATGGCGCCGTTCACCCTGCAGCCGAACTCGACTTGTGTGGTGCCGCCGATGAGCACGACGGCGACGCCGGGTAACAGCACGATCGACGGGCTGACGGGCGTCGCGCCCGGCACGGCCGAGCACGACGTCGCGATGGTCGGCACCAACACGGCACCGGGCGTCGGCACTGTGCAATTCGTCCTGTGCCCGCCGTCCGTCGTGACGGCCAACGGCGGCGACTGTTCGGCGAACGGGACGAATGTCGGCACTCCCGTGACCTTGAGCGGGACCGGCCAAGCCACGTCCGACCCCGTCAGCGGTGCGACGGACACGGCGACCGGAAAGTACTGTTGGCGCGCGGAATTCACGCCGGGCCCGACCGACCACAACTACCTGCCCGGCACGCACACCAACTCCACGACGGAGTGCTTCACGGTGTTGCACGCGTCCCCGACGATCGCCACGCAAATTCAGGTGACCGGCGACGGATCGCTCGGCCTGACCTCCTACGGTGACACGGCCACGCTGTCCAGCTTCATCGGTGACCTGTCCGGCCAGACCGTGAACTTCAGCCTGTTCGGTCCGTACGGCACCGGCGTCACGCCGACCTGCGCGACCGGGACGGGCGAGCCGGTCTTCACGACGACGGGCACACTGAACAGCTCCGGTGTCGCGACGACCGCGTCGTCCTACACGCCGACGTCAGCCGGCACGTACGTGTGGGAGGCGAGCTACGGCGGCGACACGATCAACAGCGGGGCGTCCGAGGGCTGCAACGGAACGAACGAGTCGGGCACGATCGTCGGTCCGGTGATCACCGTGACGAAGTCGGCGAACCCGCCCGGTCCGGTGAACGCCGGCGACACGATCGGCTTCGACATCATGCTGGCGAACTCGCCGGCAGCGACCGCGACCAACGTGGTCATCCACGACACGCTGCCGCTCGGCGGCGGCGACCTGAGCTGGTCCCTGGTCCCGCCGTTCACGGGTTGCTCGATCGCACCCGTGTCCGGCCACCAGGTGCTGACCTGCACGCTGGGCAACGTGGCGAAGGGCGCCACGATCGGCCCGATCCACGTGCAGAGTTCGACCACCAGCGCGGACTGCGCGACGATCTCCAACACCGCGACGTTCACGTCCGACAACGGCGGCACGGGCCAGAGCACCGCATCCGTGCTCGTGAACTGCGCGTCGCTGTCGCTCACGAAGACGGCGGTCCCGGCCGGTCCGGTGAACGCAGGCGACTCGATCGGCTTCACGGTCACGCTGACGAACAACGGTGCCGGTACCGCGTACGGCACGACCATCACCGACGACCTGCCCGGCGGCTCCGGCATCCACTGGACGAAGGCCAGTGGTCCGGCGAACTGCACGATCTCCGGACCGGACGGCAGCCAGGTTCTGACCTGCACGTCGTTCGACCTGGGAGCCGGGGTGAGCGAGACCGTGCACGTGACGAGCGGCACGGACTTCGCGAGCTGCGCAACGTACACCAACACGGCCAGCGCAACGGCAACGAACGCTGACCCGCCGAAGGACGCGACCGCGTCGGTGACGGTGCAGTGCCCGAGCATCACCTTCACGAAGACGGCCGACCCCAAGGGTCCGGTCAGTGCGGGTGACCCGATCGGATTCACGGTCACGGTTGCCAACGGTGGCCCCGGGGTGGCGACAGCAGTCGTGATCTCCGACCCGCTGCCGACCAACGCCGGCCTGCACTGGACGATCGGCACGCAGACAGCAAGCGCATGTGGGATCTCCGGACCGGACGGGAGCCAGGTGCTCGCTTGCACCATCCCGACCCTCGCGTCTGGGGCGTCCTACTCCGTCACGGTCACGAGCACCACGACGGCGGCGAGCTGCGCCACGATCACCAACACGGCGCTGCTGACGGTCGGCAACGACCCGAGTGCCCCGCCGAGTGCTCAGGCGAGCGTCGTCGTCGACTGCCCGGCGCTGACGTTCACCAAGACGGCCGACCCGAACCCGGTGAGCGCCGGTTCGCAGATCGGCTTCACGGTGACCGTGTCCAACAGCAGCGCGCCGGGAACCGGCACGGCGAAGGCGGTCGTCATCAGTGACCCGCTGCCGCTCGGTACCGGGCTCGACTGGTCGCTCGCCAGCGGTTCGGCGAACTGCTCCGTGACAGGGACGGCACCTGCACTGCAGACCCTGACCTGTACGGCGGTCGACCTCGCGCCGGGTGGGAGTGTGACGGCGCATGTCGTCAGCGCCACGGTGTTTGCCAGCTGTGCGACGTACACCAACACCGCGACGCTGACGTCGAGCAACGCGCCGACGCAGACCAAGTCCGCGTCGACGACCGTGCAGTGCCCGTCGGTGACGGTCACCAAGACGGCTGACCCGAACCCGGTCAGTGCGGGCGACACGATCGGCTTCACGATCGTGGTGGCCAACGGCGGGCCGGGAACGGCAACCGGCGTCACCATGAGCGACACGTTGCCGACTGGCCCGGGTATCGCGTGGACGATCGACCCGGCCGAGCAAGGCACCGGCTGCGGCATCTCGTCGGGCGTTCTGACGTGTGCCATCGGCGACCTGGCCTCGGGTGACTCGATGACCGTGCACATCACGAGCCCGACCGCGTTCGCGAGCTGCAACGTCTACTCGAACACGGCGACCGCGACGGTGACCAACGAGCCGAGCATCCTGCCGTCGACCGCGACGACCGAGGTCGACTGCCCGGCGCCGGCGATCTTGAAGCAGGCGAATGCCGACACGGTCAGTGCCGGCCAGCCGATCGGCTTCACGATCACGGCGAGCAACGCCGACGTCGAGGGAACCGGTATCGCGAGGGGCGTCACGATCAACGACCCGCTGCCCGGTGGCAGTGGCGTCAACTGGACGCTCGACAGCACGCAACCGGAACCGGCCAACTGCTCGATCACGGGCAGCGCACCGACGCAGACCCTGGTCTGCACGGCGGTCGATCTGGGTCCGGGTGACAGCGAGAGCGTGCACATCACGAGCACCACGGTGTTCGCGAGCTGCGGTCTGTACGACAACACCGCGACGCTCTCACTGACGAACGGCCCGATCACTCCGAGCGTGGCCGACGTCGCCGGTACCCCGGAGGTGTTCACGTCCGAGGCGACCACCACGGTCGACTGCCCCGCGTTGAGCATCACCAAGACCGCCGACGCGGACGCGGTGAACAGCGGTAGTGCGATCGGGTTCACGATCGCGGCCAAGAACACCGGCGCCGGTGTTGCCTTCGGTGCCGTGATCCAGGATCCGCTGCCGGCGCACCCGGGCGTGCACTGGACCGTTTCGCCCGCGTACACCGGTCCCGGCACGTGTGCGATCGCCGGACCGGACGGCGGCCAGGTGCTCACCTGCGAGCTGGGTGACTTGGCGGCCGGCGGTTCTGCGACGGTGCACATCACCTCGGCCACCACCGCGCAAAGCTGTGGTGCGTACGACAACACGGCAAGCCTGGTGGCGGGGAACGCACCCGGCGGGTCGGCAAGCGCGACGACGACTGTGAACTGCGCCGCCGTGCTGCCGCTGCCGCCGCCCGTGCTGGCCAAGACCGGTGCCGGCCCGATCAACGTCCAGTTCGTCTGGGCGGGCGGGATGGTTGCACTCGGCCTGCTGCTCCTGTTGCTGGGCCGGCGGCGCCGGACCGAGATCGAGTAACTCTCGGCTGACTGTGTGACGTGCCGGGTGCCCTGACGGGCGCCCGGCACGTTGCTGTGCGCTGCGTAAGCTGGACGCATCCCCTCCTCGGCCGAGTGAGGGGACGTTTGTGCTGCGCGCGAAGGGTGCCGACGACCGATGAGCCTGACCGGACTTCTCGATGCCGCCCTCGGCGACGCCGCGATCGCGGCCGCGCTCGAGC
>DATGFB010000228.1:0-10417 GCA_035309605.1 Jatrophihabitantaceae bacterium | reverse complement strand
CCGCCTCGGCCGCGCCGAGTTCATCCGCGCTGACATCCGCAATCCGCTCATCGCCAAGGTGCTGGCCCAGGCCCAGGTCGACACGGTCGTGCACGCCGGGCTGACCTCGCCACAGCGCGGTGTGTCCGGCCGGCTGCCGCTGCGCGAGCACAACGTCCTCGGCACGATGCAACTCCTCGCGGCCTGCCAGAAGTCCGACTCGGTGAACCGGCTCGTCGTCGCGTCGACGACCGCGGTGTACGGCTCGGGCGCGTCCGACCCGGCCGTGTTCGCCGAGGACATGCATTGCTCAGGACGGCCCAGCGGCGGATATGCGCGTGACGCTGTCGAGGTCGAGAGTTACGTGCGCGGGTTCACCCGCCGCCGTCCGGACATCACTTCGGTCGTGCTGCGCTTCGCGAGCATGATCGGGCCCACGGTCGAATCGCCACTTGCGCGCTACCTCGCGATGCCGGTCGTTCCCACGTCGCTCGGCTTCGACCCGCGCCTGCAGTTGGTGCACGAGACCGACGCCGTCGAAGCGCTTCGCCTCGCGGTGCAAGGCCACGGCGACGGCGCGGTGAACGTCGCTGCGTCCGGTGTCGTGATGCTGTCGCAGGCGATCCGCCGGGCCGGCCGGTTGCGCATCCCGGTTCCGGCGCCGGCCATCGCGATCGTCGGCGGCATCGTGCGCAATGCCGGCGTTCCCGAGGTGACCGCCGAGCAGGCCGAGTTCCTGAGCTTCGGGCGGGTCGTCGACACCACCCGGCTGCGCACGCAGTTCGGCTACACGCCCAAGTACACGACCGAGCAGGCACTCGCCTCCTACCTCGACAGCATCGCGACGTTGCCCAGGTTCGGCATCGGCGCGATCAGCATGGTGCAGAAGCTTCTCCCGACCGCCCCGCCAATCCGCGAACTCGAGCAGGTCTGACATGGACGAAGCCCGCGTGATCCAACTGCACGGACCGGACGCTCCGGGCGTGGCGCGCAGACGCAACCCGCTTCGCTCGCGGCAACCGGCGACGAGCGGGTCGGTGCATCCGCTGCGGCACGTCGACCAGGTCGCAGTGCCCGCGCCGCCGGCTGCGCCACCGTCGATGTGGGAAGAGCGGGCCGCGGCCGGCCTGGAATTCCTGCGCCGGCGGCTCAGCGGCAGCTACGCGGTCGACGACTTCGGCTTCGACTCCGATCTGACGGACTCGGTGCTGCTGCCTCTCGTCAAGCCCCTGTACGACCGCTGGTTCCGCGTCGAGGTGAACGGCGTCGACGACATCCCGAGCGAAGGCGGCGCGCTCCTCGTCGCGAACCACTCGGGCGGCCTGTGGGCACTCGACTCGATCATGACCGCGGTGGCCGTGCACGACGAGCACCCGGCGCGCCGGCATCTGCGCATGCTGGGTGCCGACATCGTCTTCGCGACGCCTGGGCTCGGTTCGCTCGCGCGCAAAGCGGGCGCCACGCTCGCGTGCTCGCACGACGCGGCGCGGCTGCTCGAGTCGGGCGAGCTCGTCGGTGTGTGGCCCGAGGGCTTCAAGGGCATCGGCAAGCCGTTTCGCGAGCGCTACACGCTGCAGCGCTTCGGTCGCGGCGGGTTCGTGCAGATGGCGCTACGTGCCGGTGTGCCGATCGTGCCGGTGTCGGTCGTCGGTGCCGAAGAGATCCACCCCGTGCTCGGCAACGCGAAGACGCTCGCCCGAATCCTGAACCTGCCGTACTTCCCGCTGACGCCGACGTTCCCGTGGCTCGGCCCGCTCGGGCTCGTCCCGCTCCCGAGCAAGTGGTACATCGAGTTCGGCACGCCGATCGAGACCAAGCAGTTGGGCGCGGACAGCGCCGACGATCCCGCCGTCGTCTTCGACCTCACCGATCAGGTGCGCGAGACGATCCAGAGCACGTTGTACCGCCTGCTCGGCCAGCGCCGCTCCATCTGGCGCTGAGCTTCCCCGTCTATCGCGTGCGGAAGTGACGACGGGCTGAGGCGGCAGCAGCGGCGCGGGCGCGTTCCTTGGAGCGGCCGATCGCGACTCCTGCGGCGAGCGCGCCCGCCACAGCCGCGACGCCGAGTGTGGACGCGCCGCCCACCTTCGCGGCGCGGCGGCCGGTGCGGAAGTCGCGGATCTCCCAGCCGCGCGCGCGCGCCTCGGCGCGCAGTGCCGAGTCGGGATTGACCGCGACCGGACGCCCGACGATTGACAGCAGCGGGATGTCGTTGATCGAGTCGGAGTACGCAGCACATCGCGACAGATCAAGGCCTTCGCGCTCGGCAAGTGAGCGCACCGCCCGTGCCTTCGCTTCGCCGTGCAGCACCTCGCCGACGAGTCGTCCGGTGTACACGCCGTCGACCGACTCGGCGACGGTGCCGAGCGCGCCCGTGAGCTTGAGCCGCTGCGCAATGATCGTCGCGAGCTCGACCGGTGTCGCAGTGACGAGCCAAACGCGGCGCCCGGCGTCGATGTGCTGCATCGCCAGCGCATGCGTCCCGGACCAGATCCGGTCGGCCATGGTCTCGTCGTAGATCTCCTCGCCGAGCGCGACGATCTCGTCGACCTTCTTGCCGGCGACGAATGCGAGCGCGGATTCGCGCGTGCTGTGCATGTCGGTGTGGCTCTCGCCGCGTACGCGCAGCTTCGCCTGCCGCATCGTGAACGTGACCAGGTCGCGCCACGAGAACAACTTGCGCGCCGCCATTCCCTTCGCGAAGTGGAAGATCGACGCACCGATCATCATCGTGTTGTCGACATCGAAGAACGCAGCGGCCGTCGGATCCGCCGGCCGGCCAGGCTGTTCTGCCGTCTCGGAGACGATGCCGGTCTCGCCGACGTGCTCGTCGACGTTGTGCGCGGACAGGTCCGATGCGCTCACTCGCTCAGCGTATCGACGCACAACCGCGGCCGGGCTCGGCCCCGCGAGATCAGATCTGGACGCAGATGCCGATCAGATTGATCACACACGTCGGAGAATGCGTCGGCGTCGGAATGGGCAGCGACGGCACGACGATCGGCGGCACGTCGAGCGAGGGTAGCGGCACCGGCTGCGTGGTGCTCTGCGACGTACCGCCGACGGGCAGCTGCACGCCGGTGCCGGTCGACGAACCGCTCGCGGACGAATTCGGCACGCCGTTCGGCGCCGTCACAACGCCGCTTCCCGTGGTCGGCAGCAGCGGGCTGGTCGACGGCGCGACTGTCCCCGTCGGCGTGCACACCACGCACGGCACCGGGCCCAGCGAGTCGCTCGGAGCGCCGCCGAGGCAGTTGCAGCTGAGCATGCTCTGAAGCGTCTGGCTGCGTGCGAGCGCCGCGTTGACGAGCTGCGTCGACGCGATGGTGCGCGTCTGCAACGGCGAGCCGGTCGGTACCTTGCTCGCGATTGCCTGCAACCGCTGCACCTGTGTCGGAGCCCACTTCGTCATCACCGTCAGCGGAGCGGTCGACTTGCTCTGCACTGCAGCATCGTTCAGCAGCCGCGACGCACTACGCAGGTCGCTGTCGGCCGAGTCGAGCGCCTTCGCGATGAGGTCCGTCGTGTGCGCGTTCAGCGACCCGCCGGCCGTCGCACCCGATGCAGCAAGCGCCGAGGCCCGCGAGACGAGCACCGACACCTCGTGTGCACGGTTGGCAGCGAACTGGAGGTACTTCTTGCCGCGTGCGGTGTCGCCGCTGGTGAACGCGAGCTGGATGGACTCGTCCGCGCGCTTGAGGCCGTAAAGCGTGTCTCCGGGGACGGCATTGCGACTGGCCAGGACCGCGCCGCCGAGGAACAGAGCGAGCACCGCGACGACGGACGCAACGATCGCGAGCGGGCGGCTGATGGCGACCGTGCCGACGCGGGCCAGCACGGGAACGCGCGCGCCGCGGATCGACGTGGACGCAGATGCGGTCTTGGTGCGCTCTGGAGTGCGCTCCACCGGCCGTTCGACCCCGACGCCCTCGGCGACGAGCCGTGGCGCGACGGCGACCAGTTGGGTGCGCAGCTCGGCGCGGAAGTGGGCGCGAGGCAGCGGTGCCGGTTCCAGCGCGCGCAACTGCGCGACGATCGCGCGGATGCGCGGGTCGGAGGACCGCTCAGGGTCCTCGAAACGGCGCAGAGACGCGCCCAGCACCGAAACCCGATGCTCAGACATGCCCGTCTCCTGAACCGACCGCGTCAAGCGGCGAATCCGCGTGAAGGCCTGGTGTGCGAGTGCCCCGGGCCGTCAACCCCTGCACCGAAAGCAACGAGCGGATGGACCGTTCGTTACTACCGAGCCGGACGCTTCTCAGCATTCTCAGGGCGGTCATCGGATGTCCCCGCTCACGAGCTCGGCCAGCTTGCGGACCGCCCGGTGCTGCAGGGCTTTGATCGCTCCGTCGTTCTTGCCCATCACCTGGGCGGTCTCGCTGACCGAGAAGCCCTGGATGAACCGCAGCATCACGCACTCGCGCTGCTCGTCGCCGAGCTGACGCACTGCCGCCATCAGGTGCTCGGACGTGAGAGCACCGAGGACGGCGTCCTCGGTGCTCTGCTCGCGGTCGTTGCCTTCGACGGTGTCGGCAGTCGTCACCTCGAGGCGGTGGCGCGCCGACTTCATGTGGTCGAGGACGATGTTGCGCGCAATGGTGACGAACCAGGCGCCGATGTCGCGGCCCTGGTAACTGATGGTGCTGATGCGGCGCAAGGCGCGCAGGAACGTCTCGCTGGTGAAGTCCTCGGCCAGCGCGCGATCGTTGACCCGGAAGTAGATGAAGCGGAAGACGGTATCTACGTACCGGTCGTAGAGCTGGCCGAATGCCTCTCCGTCGCCGTCTTGGGCCTGCCGGACCAGCCGCCAGGTCTCGACGTGCTCCGCGTCGACCTCGTCGACATCCTCGGGCTCTGATCCCGGCTCGCGCGGCTCGTCGCGGGATGAGTCGTTGCCGCGTGTCGCTGCTCGTCCCGAGACGCTGCGGTGCGATGCTCGTGTTCCTGCGGGCAGGTCGATCGCCATCGCGGACAGGTCGGAATTCCCGCCGACCGAGAACGCGGGCTGCGCACCCATCGTGGCAAGTGCGTCGTTGACCAAGTCGGCCAGGGCGCGCAGGCCTGCCACGGGGTCGACCGACCCGAAGCGTGGCTGATGCGCGCGCGACATACGGGAGCCCTTCCGCCGGTGACCAGCGACACCGTGGTGTGAAGACTGCGCTAACGCTACCTGCCGGATTCGCAGCTGAATATGGGTTCAACGAAACGAATGGGGCCAGACAGCACCCAGAGGCGGACAAATCCCCCCTGTTTTGGAGGGCATGAGAGCACCCTAGTAGCGCACCGGATCACCGAGGAGGTCACACAACACGTGGACGAACCCGTCGCCAGTGTGCCGGACCTGCTGCGGCGCGCTGCCGCGCGTACGCCCGATGACACCGCACTGGTCGACGGCGACGCCAGGCTCACCTGGTCGGAGTTGGACGAGACGGTGTCCGCCGCGGCGGCGGCGCTGCGCGTCGATCATCCGCATGCGGGTGAACGTATCGCGGTGCGCCTGCCGACCGGTGTCGACTTCGTCGTGGCCTACCTCGCCGTACTGCGCGCCGGCCTGGTCTGCGTGCCGGTCAATCCTGTGTACACGGACGCCGAGGTCCTGCACATCGTTCGCGACTCGGGTGCTGTGCGCGTGATCGACATGCAGCACCCACTCGAGACGTCCCCGCCGGTCGGCGATCCGCACGCAGATCGCAGCGGCGAGGACCTCGCGCTGCTGCTCTATACGTCGGGTACCAGTGGCCGGCCGAAGGGCGCGATGCTGTCGGTTCGCGCGTTGCTCGCGAATCTCGACCAGATCGCCGACGTGCGCCCGCCCTTGCTCACTGCCGACGACGTGCTGTTCGTCCCGCTGCCGCTGTCGCACGTCTTCGGGTTGAACGCCGGGCTCGGCATGGCGCTGCGCGTCGGCGCGACGCTTGTGCTGGCCGATCGCTTCGACGCCGCCGAGACGCTGGAGGCGATCGGCGCGGAGCGGGTGACTGCAGTGCTCGGCGTGCCGGGGCAGTACGCGCAGTGGTTGCGCGAGCCCGGCGTGGCGCGCGCGTTCGCCGGCGTCAACTTCGCCATGTCCGGGTCGGCCACGCTCACCCGTGCCGTGACCGACGGCTTTGCCGCGCTCGGCGTCGTCCTGCACGACGGTTACGGACTGACCGAGGCCGCGCCGGTCGTGACGATCACCGCGATGAGCGAGCGCGACGTGCCGCATCCGGGCTCGATCGGGCGGCCGTTGCCCGGCGTCGAGGTACAACTGCGCGACCGTGCGGGCGAGCCCATCGACGACGACGACGACGGACCGGGCCGCATCTTCGTGCGCGGCGCGAACTTGTTCTCCGGCTACTGGCCCGACGGCGCGGACGGCCCGGACGCCGACGGCTGGTTCGGCACCGGCGACATCGCGGTCTACGACGACGACCGTGAGCTGCACATCGTCGGGCACAGCGCGGAGCTCGTCATCGTCAACGGCTTCAACGTCTACCCCGCCGAGGTCGAGGCGGTACTCGCCGCCGAGCCGAACGTCGCCGAGGTGGCCGTCACCGGTGTGCCCGACGAGACGACCGGCGAGGCCGTCGTCGCCTACGTCGTGCCGGTGCCGGGGTCGCGTCCGGACGTCGACGAGCTGCTGGCGTCGGCCGCCCGGCGGCTCGCGCGCTTCAAGCTGCCGAGTGTCGTGCACGTCGTGCCGCAGCTGCCGCACACCGCGACGGGCAAGATCATGAAATGGCAACTCGCGACGAAGGGGTGAGCGCATGGCGGCGCGCGACCACCTCGTCACGCTGATCACCAGGGCCGACTGCCATCTGTGCGACGAGGCAGAGGCGACCGTCGTGCGGCTGGCCGCCGAGCTCGGGTTCGACCTGCAGAAGCTGGACGTCGATGCCGACCCGGCCCGCCGCGACGAGTACTCCGACCGCGTGCCCGTGATCCTCATCGACGGCAAGGAACACGGGTACTGGCGCGTGGAAGAGCCCAGATTCCGGGCCGCCCTGGCGCTATAGCACGCCTGTACTCGATTTGGGAAAAGATTCACGAGCGGCGTAGCTTCGACGCCGTCCCAGCTGGCTTCTACCACACCGGCGCTGAAGGCCCCGCGCCGGACCCGTCGAGGTGCCGATTGACTGCCCAGCCCCCCGCGCGTGAGGCGCGCGGTGCGGCCGTCCCCGAGGCGACGGTGGCCCGGCTCGCCACCTACCTGCGGGTGCTCGGCGTGCTCGGCGACCGATCGGTGACCACCGTCTCGTCGGAGGAGCTCGCCACCGCAGCGGGCGTCAACTCCGCGAAGCTGCGCAAGGACCTGTCGTTCCTCGGTTCGTACGGCGTGCGTGGTGTCGGCTACGACGTCACGACGCTCACCGACGAGATATCGCGCACCCTCGGCCTGACCACGCACCGCGCTGTGGCGCTCATCGGCGTCGGAAACCTCGGCCAGGCCCTCGCGGGGTACGCCGGCTTCGCGACGCGCGGCTTTCGCATCGCCGCGCTCGTCGACGCCGACCCGGCGCGCGTCGGCACGAGCATCCGCGGGCTGCGGGTGCAAGACATCGCCGACATAGACCGCATCGTCGCCGAGTCGAAGATCGCGATCGCCGTCCTCTCGATTCCCGCGTCGGCCGCGCAGGAGGTGTGCGACCGGGTCGTCGCAGCCGGCGTCACGAGCATCTTGAACTTCGCGCCCGTCGTGCTCTCGGTGCCGCCGCACGTCGACCTGCGCAAGGTCGATCTTGCCGCCGAGCTGCAGATCCTGTCGTTCCACGAGAACCGCAAGAACGGCTCGCGTGCGTTGTTGTCGGGGGTGGCGCAGGTATGAGCGTGCTCGTGATGGGGCTGTCGCACCGCACCACTCCGGTACCGGTACTCGAACGTGCCGCGGTGCCCGGCGACGGTTTGCGCAAGATGCTCGACGAGCTGCACCACGCGGAGCCGATCAGCGAGGTGTTGCTGCTGTCGACGTGCAACCGCGTCGAGGTGTACGCCGACGTCGCGCGGTTCCACCCGGCGGTCGCCGAGATCACCGGCGTCCTCGCGCGGCACGCCGGCCTGCAGATGTCGGACCTGTCCGACCACCTCTACGTGCACTTCGCCGAGGCAGCCGCTGAGCACATGTTCAGCGTCGCCTCCGGCCTCGATTCGATGGTCGTCGGCGAGTCGCAGATTCTCGGGCAGTTGCGCGCGGCGTACCTGCTCGGCACCGAGACCGGGACGATCGGCACGGTGCTGCACGACCTCGCGCAGTCCGCATTGCGCGTCGGCAAGCGCGTGCACACCGAGACGGGCATCGATCGCGCGGGCGCGTCCATCGTGTCGGTCGCGCTCGACCAAGCGCAGGACGTGCTCGGTTCGCTCAAAGGCCGGCGCGCCGTGGTTGTGGGCGCCGGGTCGATGGGCGCCCTGTCCGGCACGACGCTGCGCCGGCGCGGCGTCACGGACATCGTCGTGGCCAACCGGTCGTTCGAACGCGCGCAGCGCCTGGCCAAGTCGCTGTCGGGACGCGCTGTCGAGTTGGCCTCGCTGCCGGCCGAGATCGCCGACGCCGATCTGCTGGTCTCGTCCACCGGTGCCACCGGGCTCGTGGTCGACGCAGACGTGATCGGCTCGCGTGCGGCGCGTCCGCTCGTCGTCCTCGACCTTGCCCTGCCGCGCGACGTCGATCCTGCGGTCGGCGGCGAGCTCGGCGTCACGTACATCGACCTCGAGGCCGTGCGGTCGGGCGGTGCGAGCGTCAGCGACGACGAGATCGAGGCAGCCACCGCGATCGTCGCGCAAGAACTCGGCCTCTACCTCGCGCAGCAACAACAACTCGCGGTCGCGCCGACCGTGACCGCATTGCGGGCCCGCGCGAATCAAGTGATCGACGGCGAGCTGCTGCGTCTCGACGCGCGGTTGCCGGGTCTGGACGCCGAAGTGCGCGGCGAGGTCGCCGACGCGGTTCGCCGCGCCGTCGAGAAGGTGCTGCATGCGCCGACCGTGCGCGTCAAGGAGCTCGCGGCGACGCCGGGGGGCGATCAGTACGCGGCTGCGCTGCGTGAGCTGTTCGATCTCGACCAGGCAGCAGTGGAGTCGGTCGCGACGCTCAAGAAGTCGGAGCAGCCGCGATGACGACTACCCGCACGCTGCGCATCGGCACGCGCGCCAGCGCGCTCGCGCGCACGCAGACTGCGCTCGTCGCCGATGCGCTCGCCACGCCGGTCGAGATCGTGCCGATCGTGACCGAGGGCGACCGGTCGGCTGCCGCGGTGGCACAGCTGGGCAGCACCGGCGTGTTCGTGTCGGCACTGCGCGAGGCGCTGCTCGCCGAGCGGATCGACGTCGCAGTCCATTCCTACAAGGACCTGCCCACCGCACCGGCCCACGGCGTCACCATCGCCGCAGTGCCGGAACGCGAAGACCCTCGCGATGCATTGGTCGCGCGCGACGGGCTGACGCTCGGTGAGCTCCCGCCTGGTGCGCGGGTGGGCACCGGTTCGCCGCGCCGCGCCGCGCAGTTGCGCGCGCTCGGGCTCGGCCTCGACATCGTCGCGCTGCGTGGCAACGTCGACACCCGCCTGGGCAAGGTCTCCTCCGGAGAGCTGGACGCAGTCGTGCTGGCCTACGCGGGACTGCGGCGCCTCGGCCGTACGGACGAGGTCACCGAGGTGCTCGACCCGCTGCAGGTGCTGCCGGCGCCCGCCCAAGGCGCGCTCGCCATCGAGTGTCGCGCTTCCGACGACCCGGTGCGCACTGCGCTCGCCGCGCTCGAGCACGACGACTCACGTGCAGCCGTCACCGCCGAACGCGCGCTGCTGGCAGCGCTCGAGGCCGGCTGTACCGCGCCGGTCGGCGCGCTGGCTGTTGTCGCGGAGGACGACGACGGCGCCCTCGAACTGTTCCTTCGCGCTTCGGTGACCGCAGTCGACGGCAGCGCTGCCGTGCGGCTGTCGGCCACAGGCGCGACCCACGATGCCGAGGCGGTGGGACGGCGGCTCGCCGCTGACCTGCTCGCCGAAGGCGCAGATCAGATGATGGATATGGAGAGCTCGTCATGACTCGAGCGCGCAAGCACGTCGGCCGCATCACCTTCGTCGGTGCCGGGCCGGGCGACCCAGGGTTGCTCGCGGTGACCGCCACCGAGGCGATACGCCACGCCGATCTCGTCGTCGCGGACGCCGCCGTTCCCGGCGCGATCACGGCGCTGGCCACCGGCGAGGTGCGCACCGCCGACGCCATCCCCGCCGAGTCCGCGAAGGCGGTGCTCGCCGAGGCGCGCGCGGGGCTGCACGTCGTCCGGCTCATCTCGGGCGACCCGTTCACCGATGACGCTGCTGTGAAGGAAGCGCTCGCCGTCGCCAAGACGGTGATCCCGTTCGACGTCGTGCCCGGCGTGCCGCTCGGCATAGCGACGGCGTCGTACGCGGGTGTGCCGGCCGGCAGCCTGTACACGGCTGCGGCGATCGACGACGCGGGG
>DATGFB010000227.1:0-3631 GCA_035309605.1 Jatrophihabitantaceae bacterium | reverse complement strand
GTCGCGATCGGGCCCGGCGAGGTCCGAGAACAGCGATACGTGCACAAGCGATTCAGCAAGCGAGGCCGGCGGAGGCGGTGCTGCCGGTACGACGCCTGCCGAGCGCGTCACCGCCCGGCACTGGAGCAGGTAGAGCTGCCCACCGGCGAAGGCCCACTCGATGTCGCGCCCGTCGCCGTACACCCGCTCGCACTCGTCAGCCAGCGCCGACAGCGACTGCAACATCTCGTCGCTCAGGCACAACGCTTCCACCAGGTCGGATGCAACTTGCTCGTCGACGGTGCCACCGGAAGGGGCCGAGCGAATCGCGATCTTCTTCAGCCCCGGACGGCGGTCGAGCACTGCGCCGTCGCGGGCGATCAGGTAGGTGTCGGGAATGACGCGTCCTGATACGACCGCCTCACCCAGGCCCCAACTTGCCTCGATCATTCGCTCGTCCGCGCCCGTGATCGGGTTTCGGGTGAACATCACGCCCGCGGTGTCCGGCTGCAACAGTGACTGAACGACCACGCCGACACTCGGCCGCGCGAACACGCCGAGCCGCTTGCGGTAGGTGATGGCCGAGTCGGAGTTCGCCGACCACCAGATCGCTCGAACCGCGCCCTCCACGTCATCGACCGTCGGCACGTTGAGGACGGTCAGGTGCTGGCCGGCGAAGCTCGCGCCTGCTCCGTCCTCGTCGACGCACGACGAGCGCACCGCCAGCGGCGTCGGTAGCGAACGCACGGCCTCACGCAGTGCGGCCGTAGCCGTGGCCTGGCCGGTCGCGATGTCACCGACCTCCTGACCCGGTAGCGCGACGCCAGGGGGGACGGGCAGCCCGGCACGCAGTGCGTCGCCCAGGCCGACGGCCTTCGCGCCGTACAACGATTCCTCGCTCGCGCCGGCCAGCGGCACGATTCCACTCACTCGAACACCGTGACCTCGCCCGCGTCACCGTCCACCCGCACGCGCGCACCGTCGGCGATCCGCTCGGTCGCGTCACGGGTGCCGACGACGCCGGGAATGCCGTACTCGCGCGCAACGATCGCCGCGTGCGACAACGCGCCCCCGCTGTCGGTGATGATGCCGCTGAGCAACGGCAGCAGGATGTTGAACGCCTCGGTGGTCGCTTCGGTGAGAAGCACGTCGTCCTGCCGGATGCGGTCGAAGTCGGCCGGGCCGGCGACGCGGCGGGCGATCCCTTCCCGCACGCCGGAGCTGGCCGGCAGGCCGCGGATCACCGAGGCCTCGTGCTCCTCTTCGGAGCTGCCGAACATCTCTCCGATGGCAATGCCGACCGCGGCCATGACTCGCTGCATCGGCGGCGGGAGCGTCGACGGGTCGGGCGGCGGCATCGGGTCGTCGCCCAAGTGCGCCGGAGCATTCTTCGCGGTGTAGGTCTTGCTGTACGTATAGCGCTCGGCCAGTTCCTCGGCCGTCGGCGTCGCGGACCCCTCGAGCATCGCGCACATCTCGTCGATGTCCGCGAAGACGAAGTGCTCGGGATCCTGGACGCGACCGCGTTCGGCGAGACGCCGGCCGGCTGCCAACGCGGCGCGACGCATCAGACCGGAGGCCCAGATGTCGCTGTAGACGCCGCGTTCGTCGCGCACGCGGTAGCCGATGCGCGCCTCGGTCAGCAGCGCGTCGTACTCCTCGAGGTGCTCGTCCGGAACCTTGGTGCGAACCGCAGCCGCCTCCGCATCGATGTCGGCTTCCTCGCTCGTGTCGTCGATCGCGGTGCGGATCGAGCGCAGCAGCACGTCAGGCATCTCGAGGGCAAAGCGGCCCGAGATGTCAAACCCGTCGAGCAACCGGAAACCGACGAACTCCAGGTAGTCGTTCAGCGCCCGTCCGGCCGCCGTGGGTTCGCGGCGCAGGCGCTCGAGCACTGCGCCCGCCTCGTCGCCCGAATCGAGCGCCGCGCGTGCGGCCGAATCCGCCCGGTACGCCGAGACCAGCGCGGCGTGCTGCGACGAGCCGCCACCAGAAATCGGCGACGCGCCGCGCATCAGGCCGAGCAACTGCATCGTCGGCAGACCGGTCCACTGCATCGTGTGGACGAGAAAGTCACCCGGCGGGATCACTGCAGTGCCAGTGAACGCCATGTGCTGCCGGATCATCGCGGCGTGGTGTTCGCGGCAGCGGCGCAGGTAGGCCACCAGCTCGCCATCCGTCAGGTGCTCCGGGTCGATCGCCTGTATCTCGAGGTGGGCCTGCACCGATGCGGGCTTGCGTACCTCTTCCCACTCCTTCGCCTGATCGCGCCACACCTTGCGGTCGAACACCTCGGCCGCACGCTGCAGGCGCTCAGGGAACGCGTCGGGCGCTACCGGCTGCATCTGCCCGTAACAGAAGCCGCCGGGGTAAGCGGTCAACCGTGTCTGCAACGGGAGACCGTAGTACGCCATGAAGTCGCCGTAGCCGAGGCTGAACGGCTTCGGATGCATCTCCGCCCAATAGGCCGTGACCGGCCTGGGAAAGTGCACCGGGTCCAATTCCCATGAACCGGGGCCGGGCGGCGCGATGGTCAGTTGCTGCTTCGTCGGCGTGGTCATGCACGCTCCCTCCCGCGCTGGGGCCACCAGTCTGAACGTGCGAGAAGGCGGGGACAAGATGCCAGTCGACTCGTCGGACCGCGGGTAGGGCGTTTCGTCCGGAAGGTACCTGTCATCGGCGCGCACCGGCACGATGCCGCGCATAGCGACGGCTCGCGCGTAGCGTCGCGACGGTGACGGATGAGGTTCTCGCCGAGCAGGCGCGCTATTACCGCCGCCGCGCACACGAGTACGACGCAACCTCGTACGGCGATGTTGTGGCCGCCCGCGCGCGTATCGTGCGGCTGGTCGGCGACATGCAGCCGACCGGGACGATCTTGGAGATCGCCTGCGGCACGGGGGTGTGGACGCAGGCGCTCGCCGATGCCGCTGACACGCTCATTGCGATTGATGCCGCGCCGGAGGTCATCGCGATCGCGCGTGATCGGGTCATGGCGAGCAACGTCAGGTTCGAGGTCGCTGACATCTTCTCGTGGAAGACGCCGCAACGGTTTGACGTCATCTTCTTTTCGGCATGGCTGTCGCACGTGCCCATGAACCGCTTCGACGAGTTCTGGCAGATGCTGCGCGACCTGCTTGCGGAGCGCGGACGGGTGCTGTTCGTCGACGAGCCGATCGAGCTCCGAGACAAGGAGACGTACCTGTCCGACAGCGACGAGATCGTGCAACGACAGTTGCGGCATGGGACCACGTTTCACCTGGTCAAGAACTTCATCGATCCTGACGTTCTTGCACATCGACTGCGCGGTCTCGGCTGGGACTGCCGCACCTGGCGAGACGACGACGGCGACTGGACCTGGATCTGCGGCGAAGCCCAACCGATGACGGAGTAGTTGCTGATCAGTCCTCGCATCCGAGCGATTCATCCGGGTGCCGTCCGTTGTCGTGGCGTACGACTCGTCAGCGGTGAAGGCTGAGCTCCATGCACGCCGTCGAGCTCGTCTTCATCATCGGATGGGCGGCGTTCTGGATCTATTGGCTGGTGGCTGCGTTTTCCGTGAAGAAGGGGCGCACGCCTTGGTCGCGCGAGCTGCGTATCAGGGCCGCGATCCTCGTGTTGGTGATCGTCCTGATCCGCGTGGGAGCCTTCC